>JASDTM010000180.1:7126-7642 GCA_041891535.1 Clostridiaceae bacterium | reverse complement strand
GTCCAACGTGGGTCTCGTGGCATGGACATCCCCGACTTTAGTATCTCTGCCTTCATTTAGGGGCGACAGTATCTTTCTTCCCTTTCGAGTTCCTGCGATTATTCTCATTAAAACTTATTCCCCTTTAATTCAAACAAATATAGTTAACAGTTTTTTCTATCTTGTTTAAAATCTCATCTCTTATTTTCTTATATCCAGGGTTTTCAGAATTATAAACAATTGAAGCCCATTTAGAAGCTCTGGTGAAAAGATTATAATCTTGAATGAAATCACTTAATATCAATCCTGAGTCTCCGCTCTGGTTGGTTCCGAAAATCGCTCCTGATCCTCTCATTTTCAAATCTTCTTCAGCAATTTTAAAGCCATCATTGGTGGAGGTGATAATTGAGAGTCTCCTCCTTACGATTTCAGAATCAGAGTCTGTAATTAACAAGCAATATGATTTATAAATACCCCTTCCAACTCTTCCCCTCAACTGATGTAATTGTGATAAACCAAACCTTTCAGAGTTTTCAA
>JASDTM010000180.1:0-7116 GCA_041891535.1 Clostridiaceae bacterium | reverse complement strand
ATCATTTCGGATGCATTAGGTACAGTTACACCAACTTCCATTACAGTTGTAGAAACTAAAACATCAATTTTACCGGAAACGAACCTTTCCATTATGGACTGCTTTTCCTTGTTTTTAAGGCTTCCATGTATCATTTCGACATTATAGTCCTTGAAGATTCCGGCTTTTAACTCGGTATAAAGCTTTCCGACACTTGTAAGTTTAATATCTTCATTTTCTTCAATCATAGGACAAACAACGTATACCTGTCTTCCGTTTATTACCTCTCCCAACGCTACTTCATAGGCTTTTAAACGGGACTTTTTCATGAATCCATAGGTAGCTATTTCCTGTCTTCCAGGAGGCAATTCATCTAAGACTGAAAGATCCAAGTCAGAATACATATGCAGTGCAAGGGTTCTTGGGATAGGAGTTGCACTCATGACAAGAACATCGGCATTCTTCTGCTTTTTAATAAGCTTCATCCTTTGATTAACACCAAACCTATGCTGCTCATCAGTAACTATTAAACCCAGGTTTGACAAAGTAACATCATCCTCAATAACAGCATGAGTTCCAATCAGTAGCATAGGTTCTCCTGAAGCCAGCTCCTCTTTAATTGAGTTTTTTTCAGATGCTTTTGTTGAACCTGTAAGCAGTCTTATTTTTGTACCAAATTGCTCAAACAATTTAACAGCTTCATTGAAATGTTGCCTTGCCAATATTTCAGTCGGAACCATTAAGACTCCCTGATACCCGTTTTCTATGACATTAAACAGTGCTATGAATGCCACAATAGTCTTGCCTGAGCCTACATCACCCTGCAGCAGCCTGTTCATTGGAACATCTTTTTTCTGGTCTATTAATATATCCCTGGTAGCCATTGCTTGTGCACTTGTCAATTCATATGGAATACTGCGTTTAAATTCAATGAGTCTTTTGCTCATTGAAAAAACAATACCATTTCTTTCACTTGTCCTTAGATCTTTGGCTAAAGCAATTTTAAGTGAATAACTAAAAAGCTCCTGGAATTTCATTCTTTCATAGGAAAGCTCAAAGGCACTGCCAGAGTCATCTGGTTCATGAATCTGCCTTATTGCAGTATCTAAGGTTGGATAACCATATTCTGAAAGTATCTCTTTAGGCAGGTTTTCTTTTATCGTAATCTGCTGCATTACCTGATGTATCAATTTCTTCAATGTTTTGTCAGTCAAGTTTTCCTTTAAAGGATATTTAGCCAGAACCTTGGATTTATTAAGATCCATCATTGAACCCTTTTCATATCCTGTTTCAGGTGTTTCTTCATCCTTAAGAATTTTAGGATTTGTTGCATTATAGGATGACCCATATATCTTGAACTTGCCGTAAAGATTATAGGTATTACCAACAGTAAGACTGTTTGCAACATATGGCATATTGAAGAAGATAGCTTTGACATCACCAATATCAGATGTAAAAATAAGGGTTACCATACTCTTCCCTGTCTTTGTCCTGACCGGTTTTGTAGTGGCTGTCAGCCTCGCCCTTATCAGTAATTTTTCATTCTCAGAAAAATTGAATTCATTAAGTTCATAAACTCTTTCATAGCTTCTTGGAAAGTATAAAATAAGATCCATGAGATTAAAAATCCCAGCCTTGTTCAAAGCCTCTGCTGTTCTTATTCCAACACCACTCAAGGTACTTATATCGTCTGTCAACTCCATGATTAATCCTCCTCTCAAATGTATTAGTTAAGCTTTTTATTAATGCTTTATCAATAATGGTTTTGGTTTCAGTTCATTTGGTTTTTTGGTTGCAAGTCAATTTGGTTTTTTGGTTTTTTATGGTTTTGGGTGACGGTTCCCCGTCACCCAAGCAAATTCAGATAATGTAGTTTCAATACATTATTTCTGTTTTTCTTTTTATTCCACACTCATGATCAAGTAGTATATAGGCTGCATTCCATTGAAGCTTATAACATCATGATCCGGATATTTTTCTTCCAAGGCTTCAACAAAGGCTTCCACTTCTGATTCCACTGTGTCCTTGCCATAATAGACTGAGATTACTGAAGTATCCTCATTGACCATCATGTCAACAAGTTCAAGAGCTGTGGGATATATTTCCCTTTCAACCAGCTTTATCTTGTTTTCCAAAAGACCTAGATAGTCTCCTGCATGTACAGCCTGTCCTTCAATTTCAGTATCTCTTACTGCGAAGGTGACCTGTGCTGATTTTACTGATTTTATAGCATCTTTCAATATTTCCAGGTTTTCTTCAGTATCGCTTTCATAATTGAATGCAGTCATGCAGGCTATTCCCTGTGGTATGGTTTTTGTAGGAACTACATGGACTTTCTTCTCAGTTAATTCCAAGGTCTGGTTAGCACTCATTATTATGTTTTTATTATTTGGGAAAATGAAGATTTCCTCGGCATTTACCTTGTTTATAGCCTTAAGAATATCCTCCGTTGATGGATTCATGGTCTGGCCGCCTTCAATCACCACATTACATCCTAAGTCTTCAAAGATGGATTTCATTCCATTACCCGCAGCAACAGAAATAAAACCATATTTTGAATTCTTTTCTTCGGTCATTGTATGATGGTGTTCTGAGTCCTCCATATTTTCCTTAACAAAATCAGACTCCTCATGCTTATGAAGGCTTCTGTTCTGTTCACGCATATTCTCTATTTTTATCTTTAGAAGTTCACCGTGTTTTTGGGCTTCCTGCATTATTTCGCCAGGATTTTCTGTATGTATATGGATTTTAGTTATGTCATCCATGGTTACAAAAACAATTGAATCACCCTTGGACTCCAAATAGCCCTGGAAACCTGGATCATTTATGGCTCCAGCCACGATGAATTCAGTACAATAGCCATAGGTTATATCGGTAGGTGCCAATACAGCCCCAACTTCACTTTCTTCACTTGAGGTTTTAATCTCATTATTCAGGGATCCATCAAAATTATTCTTCAATGCTTCCTGCATCCCCTTTAAAATAATAACCAACCCCATTCCACCTGAGTCAACTACCTTTGCTTCTTTAAGCTGTGGTAATAAATCAGGAGTCTTCTCCAAGGTTTCATCAGCAACTTTAGTTACTTCATCCATTAAGCTTTCTATATTGGAAGATTCCAAGGAAACAGCGTGATCTCCGACTTCTCTTATAACTGTAAGGATAGTGCCTTCAGTTGGTCTCATGACAGCCCTGTATGCAGATACTGCCCCCTCTTTAAGAGCGTTGGCAAATTCTGATGGTCCCGCTTCGTCAATGTTCTCAAAACCCTTGGCAATTCCACGGAAAATCTGTGACAAAATTACTCCTGAATTTCCCCTGGCTCCCATGAGTGCTCCTTGAGCCAGATCCTTTGAAATCTTGGCTATGGATTTTTCCAGAGAACCTGCAACAGTATTTACTGCAGCACGAAAAGTCATCGACATATTAGTCCCTGTATCCCCATCGGGAACAGGAAAAACATTCAATGAATCAACATATGCTTTTTTCTCATCAAGCCTGTTGCTGGCGTTTATTATCATTTTTAGAAATTTCTGTCCGTCAATTTTTTTATGCGACATTAAGTGCCTCCTAGATCCTCACACCTTCAATATTAACTGTAATACCGGTTACTTTGAGCCCAGTAAAATTCTCAACATTGTAGCGTACCTTCTGTATGATATTATTGGCGATGACAGAAATCTTTGTTCCATATTCGACAACAACGAAAACTTCAATATTTAATTCTCCGCCCTTTTGAGCTACCTTGACTCCCTTATCCAGGTGCTCAATTTTTATGAGTTCCCAGAATCCGTCAGTGGCATTCTTAGCGGCCATACCAACTACTCCATAACACTCCATGGTAGCCATTCCGATTATGTTTGCTATTACATCATCCGAGTAACTTATCTTCCCATGACTCGTGGTATATCCTATCATTTTTGCTCCTCCTTAAATATTTAGGGGTTACTTAATTAATGATACCCGTAATTATCCATAATAGTTATAATATAATAAATGTCCACTCTTTACAAGAAAACACTCAATTTTATGGTGTTAATCCATTTTTTCCTGGTTTTTAACCCTTGAATTTTTTTAAAAAGTAAGATATTATATAAAAGTTGAATAGAAAAAAGCAGCTTAATTGTATATTTTTTATTGTAGAAATATTAATACTTATGGTATACTTATATACGCTGTAAAACTCTCATTAAGGAGGTGTTGTTATGTCAAGAAGATGCGATTATTGCGATAAGGGTGTAGTTTCAGGAGTGTCCTACAGTCACTCACACAGACAGAACCTTAGGACCTGGGCTCCCAACATTAAGAGGGTAAGAGCTATTGTTAACGGTACTCCTAAGAGAGTTCATGTATGTACAAGATGCTTAAGATCAGGTAAAGTTGAAAGAGCAATATAGTAAAAAGGCCGAACTTTTAATCGTTTGGCCTTTGCTATTTTTTGAATATTTTATCTAGTCTTTGCTGATTATAACAAGTACCGTGCCTTCATTGAATGTCACGGTTACATCACCTTGAAACTCGTTTGAGACACATCAGGGATCCCCAATAATCAGGGTGTGGTTAGAAAGTGGATATTTTACATTCTTTAAAGTCACATTTTTAACTGGCTCACCAAAGGCTGAAAATGAAATAAAGGAGTTTTCTTGAGGTATGGTCATTGACTTGTTTATTAAAAATATCCTGTTGTTTCCATCCACCATTTCACAAGAAATACCATCATCCAGAGCTTTTTTCATTACTCCGAGGTTTGCAAGAAAATGATCATACCTGTTGCCAGTGGCGCCCAGTAGAATTATCTTTTTCGCCCCTCTTTTCTTGGCTTCAAGGTATGCACCTTCAGTATCTGTAAAATCCTTCTCACTGTTGTATTTAATGACTTCACCTGTTTTATTATACTTTTCAAGTGAGATTCTATCTTGATACTCATTGGGTAGAGAGTCAAAGTCTCCAAGTGCAATATCAAATTTTATTTCAAGATCCATAAGTGCCTTTGCTCCGTTATCGGCAGCAATGATGAAGTTGAAGCCTTTTTTTATATATTCTTCTATGATTTTCTTTTCAGGAGGAAAACCTCCTGAAACTATCAATACCTTCATTTACTTACTCAACTCGTTTCTAAGTGCTTCTATATTTTCTTTTATTCTTCCACCTTTAAATACTGCAGAACCTGCAACAAATGAAGATGCTCCAAGGTCTTTGAGCTTTCTTATGTTTGTGGAATCTACTCCTCCGTCCACTTGGATAATCAAGTCAGGGTTGAGCCTTTTCTTCATATTGTTTAATTCCTCAACCTTTCTATAGGTGTAATCAATAAATTTTTGACCTCCGAAGCCTGGGTTTACGGACATTAATAGTACATAATCAAGCTTGGGAAGGATATACTCCAATACACTCACAGGTGTTGCTGGATTAAGTGTGATCCCGGCCTTAATACCAAGCTCTTTAATAGCTGCAACAGCCCTGTCGGCATGAAGCTCAGCTTCCCAATGGAAGGAGATCATGTCTGCTCCTGCATCTGAGAATGCCTTAAAATATTTTGATGGTTCCACAATCATCAGATGTACATCAAAAGGAAGATCAGTGTATGACCTTATTGCCTTTATAACGGGGATACCAAAGCTGATATTAGGAACAAAAGAACCATCCATTACATCTATATGAATCCAATCAGCACCTTCCTCCTGGAGCTTTTTAACATCCGCTCCAAGGTTTGCAAAGTCCGCTGATAATATTGAGGGGGCTATCAATTCCATTTGTATTTTTCTCCTTCAATCAATTTTAATAATGTCTCTATATAGAATCCATACCTGGATTCACTGATCGTAATTCCAACCTGTTCCTTGACAGAACAACCGGGCTCCTTATGGTGCAGGCACCCATTGAATCTGCATTGACCTTCAAAGGATTGAAATTCAGGGAACAGGAACCTTAAATCCCTGTGATCTTCAGTTTTGAATTCAATATTGGAAAATCCCGGAGTATCCGCCAGTAAGCCTCCACTGACTTCAACTAATTCAGTGTGTCTTGTAGTATGCTTTCCTCGCCCGATCTTTGCAGAAACTTCTCCGGTGACCATTTTGGATTCACCTACAATGTTATTTAAAATGGTGCTTTTACCGGCTCCTGAAGGACCACAAAGAATGGTCAGCTCATTATTCAGGTATTTCTTCAAATTCTCTGACTCCAAGGAATTTTTGGCAATTATAAATTTATACTCATATGGTGTTTTTGAAAATATACTTTCCAGTTGCTTAATATCCTTCTCATCAGAAATATCAGACTTGTTGAAAAGAATCAAAGGCTCTATATTCTTTTCTTCCATAACAAGGAGGAAAGTATACAAAAGGTTCAGGTTTAAATCCGGGTCTTTTATTGAAAACACCATCCAGGCCCTTGTCACATTGGCAACGGCAGGTCTGATCAATTCATTTTTCCTGACTGAAATATCTTCAATCATGCTGGTATTGCCTTCCATGCTGTAAGTTACCCTATCACCAGGCAGAGGACTGATTTTCCTTTTTCGAAATATTCCCCGTGGCTTGGCTTCAAGAATTTTGTCTCCATCCTTGATTGTATAAAGGCCACCTATTCCCTTGATAATTATTCCTTCCATCTGCCACCCTTTTTATCTTCGAATTGTTTGAAATTTTTTGAAAATAGGACTCACAAATGTGGGTCCTATTATTGACATTAGTAATTATTCATTACATTTACTATTATTGTATTTCCTGACACAACATATTCCTCTACCTTGGCATCTACTTTACCTTCGTCCAGAAGCCTATTTATTTCATTCTTGTTGACCTTCTTACCATCTTGATTATACATGTTAAGAATGCTGATTTTATATCCATGGCTTAAGGCCATGGCTTCTGCTTCATAGAAGCTCTTGTTGACAATCTGGTCAAAGTTGAAAGGTGTAACTCCATCCCCGGATGAGGTATTTGGAGTTGTTGTAGCCGGAGTTGTAGTTGCAGGAGGTGTTGTAGTCGCCGGAGCAACATATTTTGCCACAACCATGTTTATCTTGGTACCCTCGCTGATTTCCGTACCCTCTGGGATAGACTGGTCCGTGACCTTATTGTCCATATCATGGTTTTCATTTTCTATGACAGTCACATCTCCACTAACCAATTT
>JASDTM010000179.1:39051-41280 GCA_041891535.1 Clostridiaceae bacterium | reverse complement strand
GGCTTGGCAGAAAAATACGGAAAAATGCCATCTCAGATTACTTTAAGATGGGTCATCCAAAACAAGGTATCCCCTGTTGTTAAATCCTCAGATCCTCAACGTATGAGACAAAATCTGGAAATTTTTGACTTTGAATTGGATGAGGATGACATGAACCTTATGGACAGCTTAAACCAAAACAAATCCTCAGCAGGCATGCCTAAGGGAACTGATTACGAATAGAAACAAAATATTTAAAAGATAAACCTCAGGAAAAATTAAAAGCTGCTGTAAAAACAGCAGCTTTTAATAAAAATGAAATTACCACATATTGACTTCAGGAGCCTTGGGATTAAGCATTTTAACAAGCTTCTTCACAGGGATGATGTTCATAACCAACATGGCAATAAAAAGGTCTGCCAGTAAAAATGATCCATTGTAGGTCAAGGAGTATATTACTGGATGTGTTCCTTGAGGCGCATATTCACCAAAGAATATGAAGCCGCTTAAAAAGTGGCACATGAGCCTTGCCAGGGAACCAATTAGCATTCCTGCATTGGCATGCTTGGGAAAAGCACCGGATAGTCCTACAAACATGAAGGGCAACGGGTAATCCAGGATAACCTGCATAGGATGATAAATACCTGCACCTAAAAGCATGTCTATAATACCAAAAATGAATCCTGTAAGCATTCCAGCCTCTGGTCCATAGGCAAACCCAATCAGGAAAATTGGAACCATGGATGCCAGGGTTACGCTTCCACCCATCGGCATACGGTAGATGGTGAACATGTTAAGCACCACTGCCAAAGCTACGGCTAGCCCAATTTGTGACATGAGCTTGGTAGTAAATTGTATTTTCCTCATCCTGAATAATGCAATTACTGCAATTAGTAGGACCGCCAATACTACAAAGGTCATGGGATCCTTTGCCAAACCACTTAGAGCTTCCATCAGCTTTTCTGGTTTTTCCGAAATTTTTTCAAAGAATTCTTTTAACATAACAACCTCCAAAAAATAAAAAAATCCTTCTAGAGGCTTCGCTTCCCTACGCCGGAACTGCCCGGATCAGGTTCGAAGGGTTATTCTCAGCCTTAAAGGCACCCCTAGCTCCCTCAGTATACACAAAATCATGCATAGTATCAATACACCAAAAACAGGAGGATAAGACATGGCAATTGAATATATCAAAACTAAATCAATTCTTACACCTGTAAAGAAATCGGACTACTGGTTTGATTTTGACTATGGCATGAATATTTACAGAGGCTGCTCCCATGGCTGTATTTACTGTGACAGCAGAAGCGATTGCTATGGAGTGGATGACTTTGATACTGTAAAGCCTAAAGCAGATGTCATAGCTATGCTGAGAACGGAATTAAAAACAAAGAGAAAAACCGGAATCATCGGAACCGGTGCCATGAGTGATCCTTACAATCCCCTGGAGAAAAAGCTGGAGCTTACAAGAAAAGCTTTGGAAGAGATAAACGCCAATAACTTCGGTGTTTTCATTACTACCAAAAGCTCCCTCGTAACAAGGGATATAGATATTTTAAAAAAGATAAATGAAACAAGTACTACTATGGTATCCATCACCATAACCTCTTCAGATGACAAGCTCAGCAAAAAGATTGAACCAAGGGTCTCCTCATCCTCAGAGAGATTCAAAGCACTAAAAGAGCTTTCAGACGCCGGTATTTTTACAGGTGTCTTGTTTATGCCGGTACTCCCATTCATTGAAGACAATGAGGAAAACGTAATAAATATGGTAAGGTTGGCATCAATGAGCGGTGCCCGCTTTATATACCCCATGTTTGGAGTCACTCTAAGATCAAATCAAAAAACCTATTTTTATCAGCAGCTTGATAAAGAATTCCCAGGAATAAAAGAAAAATATATAAATCAATACAAGGACTCCTACTACTGTGAGTCACCCAAAGCCAAGCAGCTCTCAAAACTATTTGAGGAGGAATGCAAAAAAGCTAACCTGCTCTTCAAAATGAAGGACATCAACAGTGAGATCAGACAAAACCATGCTATAGAACAGCTTTCATTGTTTGATATTTGAATACAAATACACAGGACTCATCTGTGCTCACATAACTGAAAAAAGAAGAAACTACACTTTAACATAAGCCCTAAACATATGGTTTTGTTCACTTTCAAACATTGAGGTTATATTAATAATGAAATTCTATGACATATCTTTAAAACGAAAACTCACTTTGAAAAAATCGGTCCTTATAGTCA
>JASDTM010000179.1:36815-38951 GCA_041891535.1 Clostridiaceae bacterium | reverse complement strand
TTTTGTTTATGGTACTTGGCTATGGTTCTGCTTTAATTGACGAGTCTCTAAAACTCACTTTGAAAAAATCGGTCCTTATAGTCATTTTGTTTATGGTACTTGGCTATGGTTCTGCTTTAATTGACGAGTCTCTAAAACTTACTTTTATAATAGATACTCTCATGATAGTCTATATAATAAAAAAATATTTTATTACTACGAATTGGGAAGTAAAAGATAAACTTTCAATGATACGATATGTTACTTTGTTTCCAACTATTTCCGTTCTAATTTATGGAGCTTTGTTTTTTTATAAAGTAGATCACCCATCAGAACTAGGAAAATATATCAGTATAGTATATTTAATAAACATACTACTAACTGGACCAATCTTTGAAGAAATATTGTTTAGAGGGATACTTTTAGAGACTCAATTAAATTGGCAAACCGAAAAGAAAGCCTTTTGGATCAATTTATTAGTATTCTTTTTCTTACACCTACCTAGCTTCTCAGGATTGGTCAGCATCTACATTATGACGAGAGCATATGTTAAGTTCAGAAGTGTCGGCTTTAATATACTATTACACATCTCAATTAATCTAACTCAGACTATCCTAGCATATTCGGATTATTTTAAATTAATTTATGTTGTTACCTTTATATGGATATTGTCTTTTTCAGTAATATTCGTAATCCAATTCACAAAAAAGAAAAAGCCTAGATAACATTTTAGGTAATTTATAAGTAAAATCTTTCGCAACGATAAATACAAATGTGTAATTGCCAGTCGCGACTCAAAATATCCAAGATTGAAAAAAATAAAAATAATAAAGCTTAGATCTATATTTAAGTATTAGGCATAATTGTATTGCTGAGTTCTCTAAGAAGAAGAATTGTGAAATGACAGTCTATGAAATTGTGTGGCATACTAAATGCTCAACCTTTTCAAGAGAAATATAAGCATAAGTATGGAAAGAGAATATAAAAAGAAAGAAGAAATTGCACTTCAATTTGCTAACTATTTAAGCAAATAGACGTACGAATAGACGTACGGCCAAAAAATAAAAAAAGGCTGAATCCTTGAAAGCATTGATATATCAAGGGTTCAGCTATTTTAAAAGGTGTATTTGGTCGGAATGACAGGATTTGAACCTGCGACTTCGTCGTCCCGAACGACGCGCGCTACCAACTGCGCTACATCCCGCTGTCTAATGGTAATTATAATCACTTTTAGAGAGTTTGTTAAGTATTTTTTAATGTACTAATTCAAAATAATTTAGGCTAAAATGAGCGTAGAGCTTTGAGTCAGGCCATTTTCGGACTTTTGGAATTGTTTAATCTGGTATTAACTGAGTCTTTTTTGAGTGATTAATTGAGGTTTTAGTGGCAACAAATTTAATACTCTGTTAATTGACTATTGGTCAGTGGATGTTAGAATTAGTTAGACAATGAGGTGTGTACTATGAGCTTGATAAGTTTAAAAGACGTTAAAAAAACATATAAAATGGGTGAGGTCACTATTACTGCGGTTGACGGAGTTTCCTTCGATATTGAAGAGGGAGAGGTATGTATAATCGTTGGTGCTTCTGGTGCGGGCAAAACCACAGTACTTAATATATTAGGCGGTATGGACAGCGGTGACTCAGGCATTGTCATGGTAGACGGAAAGGATATTTCCGATTATTCAAAAAAACAACTTACTGAATATAGAAGATATGACATCGGGTTTGTTTTCCAGTTCTATAACCTAGTTCAAAACCTTACAACTCTTGAAAATGTAGAGCTTGCAACTGAGATTTCAAAGGATCCTTTGAATCCTGAGAAAGCCTTGGAATTGGTTGGTCTTAAAGAAAGAATTGGTAACTTCCCTTCTCAGCTCTCAGGAGGAGAACAGCAAAGGGTTGCTATAGCAAGAGCTTTAGCTAAAAACCCAAAGCTGCTGCTCTGTGATGAGCCGACAGGAGCATTAGACTATGCAACAGGAAAATCCATTCTAAAGCTATTGCAGGATATGTCCAGAGAAAAGCATATGACTGTAATTATAATCACACATAATGGTGCCTTGGTTAACATGGCAGACAGAGTGATTAAAATGAAGAGTGGAAAGGTCTTGGAGAGCTATGTCAATGAAAACCCTGTCCCGGTGGAGGACATTGA
>JASDTM010000179.1:22039-36805 GCA_041891535.1 Clostridiaceae bacterium | reverse complement strand
GTAATGACAAAGCCGTTATTTAAAGAATTTCTTAGAACTATAAAAAACAACCTTGGAAGATTCTTGTCCATTGTAGCAATAATCGCTTTAGGTGTTGGTTTCTTTGCAGGTATCAATGCAACTAAACCTGACATGATAAAAAGTGCATCTGTCTATTATCAGGATACCAATCTTATGGATTTAAGATCCATGAATCCATTGGGGTATACATCTGATGATCTTAAGAGGATAAAAAATGTACCCGGAATAAGGTCAATGCAGGAGTCCTATACAAAGGACCTGTTTTTGTCCTCGGGTGACTATAAGCTTGTAGCCAGGCTTTTCTCCATGGATTTAAACACCTATAAGGACAGTGCTACTATAAATAAACTCCATTTACTAAGTGGCCGTCTTCCTGAGAAATCTGGAGAAATTGTAATTTCAAATGAAAAATATTCCGGTAACCCCATTGAACTGGGAAGCACAATAAAAATAAGTGTTCCTGACAATATGGAGATTGGTAAAATACTCAAAAAAACTGATTTTACTGTCGTTGGAATCTTTGAATCCCCTTTATATGTCAGCTATGAGAAGGAACAGACAAATGTCGGTTCAGGTAAGATCAATATAGTTGCCTATGCTCCAAAAGAAGACTTCAGCATGGAGAAGCCCTCAGAGCTTTTCTTTAAAATTGCCGGAACTGAAAATCTAAATCCCCACACTGACGAATATAAAAACACGGTGGAAACTGTAAAAACAGAAATAGATGCCATTGGTAAAGAAATCATGGCACGGGAAACAAGGGATCTTAGAGCTGAGCTTGAAAAGGGTAAGAAAGAGCTCCAAGATAACAAGGATAAGGCAGCAAAAGAGCTTTCTGATGCGGAAAATAAGCTGATCCAAGGTGAGAAGGATATTGCAACCGGCGAATCCACCCTCCTTACAGAGGAAGCAGATGGGAAGAAAAAAATTGCAGATGGCCGTGACGAGGTCTTGAAAAACAGAATGGCTTTATTAGACGGAAGGCTTAAATATAACGAAGGCTTCCTTCAATGGAGTAAAGCCAATAATGAGTATCTGGCGGGAAAAGCCAAGCTGGACTCATCAAAGGCTCAGTTGGATTCAGCAAGAATGCAGCTTGATTCTTCAAAGGCTACTCTGGCTCAAAGCAGAGCACAATTAGAATCTGCTAAGGCTCAGCTTGATATTCTAAAGCAGGCAGTGGATGGAATCAATAAGGTAATGGCCACCCTTCCTCCCACACCTGAATTCACAGAAGCTCAATACAATGAAATGATAAAGCAGGTACAGATTTATTCTCCGCAGACTGCAGACTATATAAAAACCTATATACCCTATACAACACCTGGGTCAGTCAATTTAATCAGAGGTTTTTTAGATTCTACAATAGGACAGTTAAACTCAACCTATGATATTTCAAAAAAACAATATGAGGATGGTTTAAAGCAATATAACGATGGTGTTGCCCAGTATGAAAAGGGTGAATCAGCCTATGCAGACGGACTTGCAAAATATGAGGCAGGTGCAAGGGAGCTTGAAGCCGGCAAGGCAGAATTGGATGCCGGTAAAAATACCCTTGATGAAACAAAGAAGACCTTGGATGATGGCGATGTTAAGCTAGACCAGGCAACCCTTGAATTGGATCAGGGTGAAAAGGAACTGACAACTAAGGTTGCACAGGGCAAGGCTGACTTGGAAAAAGCAAAAACTGATTTAGCTAAAGGTAAGGAAGAATATATCAAGCAGAAGGCTGATGTTGAGAAAAAATTGGCTGAGGCTGATGACAAGATTCTTAAAGCAGAAAGAGACATTGCAGATGTCCCTGATAAATGGTTTGTTACTACAAGAGATGGAAATCCTGATTATACCTCCTGGTTTGAAAACGCAGATAAAATTGGGCAGGTTGCCACTGTATTCCCCTTCTTTTTCTTCCTTGTAGCAGCCCTTGTTTCATTAACCAATATAACAAGAATTGTAGAAGAGGAAAGAACCCAGTCTGGTACTTTAAAGGCTCTTGGATATTCAAATGCCGCTGTTTCAGCAAAATATATACTGTATGCCCTGCTTGCCTCGCTTTTAGGCTGTGGAATAGGCTTAGGACTTGGCTTTACAATGTTCCCCACTGTTATCATAGATGCCTATAAGCTGATGTACTCAATCCCATATAAAATAATTGAATTCAACAATTTTTATGCTGTTATATCAGTGGGACTGGCTCTTTTATCAGCAGTTGTAGCTGCAGTTGCTGCAACACTGTCAGATATTAAGGAAAGACCTGCTCAGCTCATGCAGCCAAAGGCTCCTCCAGTAGGTAAAAGGATATTATTGGAGAGAATTACTCCATTATGGAAAAGACTGTCCTTCTCAAGAAAGGTTACTTTTAGAAATCTGTTCCTTTATAAGAAAAGATTCTGGATGACAGTCATTGGTATTGCAGGCTGTACTGCCTTGATTTTAACTGGTTTCGGAATAAAAAACTCAGTTGATGCAATTGGAAACAACCAATTCAAGCATCTTTTCGTGTATGACCAATTAGTCATAGTTGACAATAAAAAACCTGCTGAGGAAAGAGATCTTAATCAAATCGCCGGCAGTGTTTCAGAGGTCAAAGCTTACAGAAGCAATTTATCAGGTTCAATGAAGGTCCATGTACCAGGCTCAGACCGTACCTTTGATGCAACCTTGCTCGTACCTGAAAATTCATCAGGACTTGAAAGCTTCATCAACCTGAGAGAAAGGGTATCAAAGAAAAAACTGCAGATTCCAAGTGAGGGGGCAATAATCAATGAAAAGCTTGCAGATTCACTTAAGCTTAAAGTTGGAGATGAGCTCAGCTATGAAGACACGGATAAAAGACAGTTTAAGACAGTAATTGCCGGGATAACAGAAAACTACGTCAATAACTACATATACATGTCACCAGAAACCTATCAGAAGGTTCATCTCATGAAACCAAACTACAACGGAATCTGGGTAAATCTTTCTGACGAAGGACTTAAAAATGAAACTGCAGTTACTGAAAAGTTCCTTAAAAACAATGCTGTTATCACAGTAATATCCACATCCGAGATTACAAAATCCTTTGATTCACAAATGAGCAGCTTATCCTTTGTGGTAGTAGTCCTTGTATTGGCAGCAGGCGCACTTGCCTTCATCGTCCTATACAACCTGTCCAACGTTAATATCACAGAACGGCAAAGGGAGCTTGCAACAATCAAGGTACTTGGATTCAGAGACCAAGAGGTCACTGCCTATGTGTACAGGGAGAATATTTTCCTCACACTGTTTGGTGCACTTACCGGCATGGTAATGGGATTCTTTCTTCACAGATACATTATGACCACACTTGAAATAACAAATATGATGTTTGGTAAAAATATTGAATGGACCAGCTACTTATTTGCACTGCTTTTGACATTCTTATTTTCTGCCATTGTAAATTTCATCATGCATTTTGCACTAAAGAGGATCAACATGGTTGAATCTTTAAAATCTATAGAATAGGAATAGGAGTAGTAAACTATGAGAGTAACAAAAGAACCAGAAACAAGAAAAAGAGAAATAATGCTTGCAGCAAAGAGGTTATTTGTAAGTAAGGGTTATGGAAACACCTCAATAAATGATATTGTCAATGAGGTCCAGGTAGCCAAGGGTTTGTTCTATTATTACTACCCTAAAAAGGAAAGCCTCCTTGATGACATCGGAGATGAATATGTTTCAGATATAAGAAATGGATGGTTGGAAGCCAAGGGAACACCTCAAAATCTTCTGACAGATCTTAGCAACTATCTTCAATTCCATTTATCCCAGACTGAAACAAATAATAAGGTTCTCGCAATTGGAACCGGCGAATTCTCCCCCTTTTCAGACATGATGAACAGACGTCTGATTGAGGTTGCAGTTGACCATGTGTTTGAGATTTTTGAACAATATCAGACTGAATTTGATCCACCTTTGACCTACCCTAAGTATGCAATCCGAATCCTGATTGTAGGCTTTGCTGATTTGTATTACTTAGGTGTTAAGGACCCCCAGGTCTACTATGTTCTTCTAATGGAAATCCTGGGAGTTAAAGTTAAATCTGATGTAGCCATATCGTAAATCAAATAAAATACCTAAAAGCATTTCCATGAATCTTACTGGTTCTTGGAAATGCTTTTTGATTAACAGAATAATAATATTTTTGTCACTCCCATGTTCAATCCTCATGGTAAACTATTTAGAAATTACAAATACAATTAAATTATTGAACAAGTTTTGTTTTACAGCTATAAACATCCAAAGATCATGGGAGGAGTGAAGCTTAATTATGGATAAAAACTCAGACAAATTGAAAATACTAAATACCCTGTCCTATTTTGTATTGGTTGGTATAGGAGTATCAGGTTATAAAGGACTCATTGGAGGGGTTACCCTGGACAATGCTTTTTCCATGGGACAAGTGAGGTTCATACCCTCTTCAATCATTGTGTACCTGTACCTTTTTACCCTTTTTATGCTTCTGCTTTTTATTATTTTCCAGCTGGGATTAGTCAAAAGTAAAAAAGAGACTGCAGATAAAGCAAGGTTTGATATAGGCTGGACCGCTTCCTGGTCCATGCTATTGCACGCAGCAGGGCTTTTGTTCCTTTTCCTTGGAAGACCACTGCTAATGTTGCTGTCCTTCCTTTTCAGCTTTATTGTACTCTTGATCGCCAATGGGAATGCAAGGGATGACAGTAAGGTGTTTTCAGAAAAGCTTTGGGTAAGAAACCCCTACTCCATTTTCATGGGACTTACCATATTTATGACCATGTATTCCAAGGCATCCCTTTTAAATAACCTTCTCTCTTCAGAACTGAATTCAATAATTCTGGTATTGCTATTCACTGCAGTAACTGCATTCTTTGCAATGAAGAATAAAAACATCCTGGTTTTGATTACCTTCGCCATTTCCTTAATGAGTCTATATAAGGGCTTTGGCAGTAATGACCTCTTCTCAATTGTCCTTTTATTTGCAGTCATTATTTTAGTAGCCTACTCTATTATTTTGACATCAAGAGGCTTGAACAGGGTATCTGAAAGAAAGGCAGCAAACAGGGCAATGCCTAAATTCAATGCCGGTAGGGAAAATGAATTGACCAAGGTGTTAGATCCAAGGCTTTATAAGGAAACCAGAGATCTTGATGAGGATTAAGCTTTTTATTTCAAGATTTCAACAATAGAATTAATCTACTTATTTTGTACCCATAAACGAATTAGCGCTTAATTTCCAAAGTAAATCCAACAAAAAAGACAGTCATAGCATCGACTGTCTTTTTTGTTGGACAATATTATTAATTCAGTTGCTATTCATCGTCCCTGTCATCTAATAGTAGTGAGTGCTGTACCCTGTCCTTGTATCTTTCTTCGTAAACCTGATTGAAATCATGCTTTTGGCCCTTTGAAACATAGCCAAGTATGGTATCGGAATATACATTTTCAGAGGCTTTTAAAATTGCCTTATCCACATCCTTATTGATGAGCTTCATATCCTCAATAAGCTTTTTAATAACATATCTTTTATTTCCGGTTTTCTTGGCTGCCACCATGCAGGCACAGTTTAACGGCCATATTCCCATTTCATCCACCCATTTTCTTATGTGCTTTTCTTCAACATAGTAAAGTGGTCTTATAAGCTCAATGCCCTCATAATTTGTGGATTTAAGCTTCGGTGGCATTGCTTTGAAGGATCCTCCATATACCATATTAAGCATTATGGTTTCAATGACATCATTAAAATGATGCCCCAGGGCAACCTTGTTGCATCCCAGCTCCCTTGCTTTTGAGTACAAATATCCCCTTCTCATCCTAGCGCACATATAGCAAGGATAATCCGATGCTATGTCATCTATGACATCAAAAACCTTTGAATCAAAGATATCAAGATCAATATCCAAGTACTTCGCATTACTCTCTAAAAGCTCTCTGATCTGTGGATGATATCCTGGATCCATTGCAATAAACCTGACCTCAAAATCAAATTTCCTGTGCTTTTTCAACTCCTGAAAAAGCTTGGCCATTAGAAGGGAATCCTTACCGCCTGAAACTGCAACAGCTATCTTATCGCCTTCAGAAATGAGTTCAAAATCATTCAATGCCTTAGTAAACTTTGACCAGATTGTTTTCTTATATTTTTTTGTAATTGAGCTTTCTATTTCCTTAAGTGTTTTTTTATCTTCAGAAGGAATCAGGATTTCACATCCCTCTCCTCTAATTCCGTTTTCCATATTAATTCCCTCCTGGGCAAAGTATATATTATCATAAATCAGAATATTTTTTTACTTTCTCTCAAGTTTGCTATAATGTTACTCTTGTATAGAAATATTTTAAAGGCAGATAACTATGGAAGATAAAAGCAATATATATAAAAGAGCTTGGTGGAAGGAAGCCATTGCATATCAAATCTATGTAAGAAGCTTTAAGGATTCAAACAATGATGGAATTGGGGATATCAAGGGCATAATTGAAAAAATCCCATATCTGAAAAGGCTTGGGGTTGATGCAATATATTTAAATCCAATAAATAAGAGCCCAAATGATGACAATGGCTATGATGTTTCAGATTACTACAGTATTATGGATGAATTTGGTACCATGGAGGATTTTGACAGCCTTTTAAGTACTCTTCATAAAAATAATATGAGGCTTATCATGGATCTTGTCATAAACCATACCTCTGATGAGCACCCTTGGTTTATTGAAGCCAAAAAATCCAAGAGTAATAAATGCCATGATTTCTACATGTGGAGAGACGGCAAAAATGGAGCTCCTCCCAATAACTGGACCAGCTTCTTTGGAGGCTCTGCATGGGAATATAATGTGTCCACAGATGAGTACTACCTGCACATATTCAGTAAGAAGCAGCCCGATTTAAATTGGGAAAATAAAAGGGTAAAAGAAGCTGTTTTTGATATTATAAACTTTTGGAAAAACAAGGGTGTGGATGGCTTCAGGTTTGATGCTATAAACCACTTAGCCAAGGATCCGATCTTTAAAAATGCAGAAGTATTAAAAGACGGCTCTTTGGATATGCTGCCAAGGATACAGAACCTTCCCCCAGTCCATGACTATATCAAGGAAATCAGGACAAATGTCCTAAAAGGAGATTCAATTGCAGTCATAGGAGAAGCCGGTGGTATAAGCTATGAGAAGGCAAAGGATTATACCAATATTCCTGAGGATAAGCTCCACATGCTGTTCCACTTTGATATGCACTCTATTGGAAGAGGAGAAAAGCCATGGCTTAGAATCCCACCAAATATTTCTGAAATAAAAGAAAAATTTTCAGGTTGGTCAAAAAGAGGAAATGAAGAAGGCTGGAATCCAGTATTTTACTCAAATCACGACACAACAAGAACCTTGTCCAGACTTGGAGATACTAAGAAATTTCGCAGTGAATCAGCTAAGCTTTTGGGATTGCTCCAAATGACTATGAGGGGAACTCCTTTCATCTACTACGGTGATGAGATTGGAATGTCCAATCCAACTGATTTCAAGCTGGAAGATTACAGGGATGTGGCTGTAAAAAATGAATATGAGCTGCAGGTTATAAAAGGCAATGTCAAAAAAGAGGATTTTCTTCTTGGCTTATCTTATACAAACAGGGATAACTCAAGAACACCCATGCAGTGGGATAAAAGCTCCAATTGTGGATTTTCAAATGCTACTCCATGGATAAGACCGGCAACAGATTATTTAACAGTGACTGTTGAATCTCAGGAAAATGACCCTGATTCAATCCTATCCTTTTATAAAACGCTTATTGAAATCAGAAAAAACCATCCCGTTTTGATTTACGGAAGCTTTAAGGAGTATTTTAAAGACAATAACCAGGTTTATGTTTATGAGAGATTCGACGGAAGTGACTTTGGAATATCTGATGAAACCAGATACATCATATTCCTTAATATGAAGGACTCTTCCATAAAACTTGAATTAGGGGAATATCCTGAAATAGATCTAATTGATGATGAGCTATTAATCAGTAATTATGCAGATAGAAAAATATATGGTTCTGTATTGGAATTAAGACCCTATGAGGCTTTTTTGGTTGCTTTGAATAAAGGTTGAAAATCATTGCCATATATGAATTTTCATTTAATTAACGTATTTTAGAGTATACATGTAACACAGGCTTACTATAATAAAATTGATTCAATGAAATTGAATATCAATTAGAGTTTAAACCGTAATGGTTCGAAGGAGAATATTATGAAGCTTGGTGTATATTTAGTAACTAATGGAAATGGAAAAGAAGTAGCAGAATATTATGGCAAGGTGTTTGACAGGGTTCCACGTATTTCAACCTTCGGGGAAATGCCTGAGGATCCAAATTTTGTTGTCACTGACGAATTAAGAGATCTTGTTATGAACGCAGAAATAGTACTTAGTGAGGATCACTCAATCCTGCTTTCAGACAATATGCCTGGAGCTCCACTTACAGTTGGAGACAATGTAACCATCGTATTCAATGATGACGATACAGAAGTAGTAACAAAGATTTTCAATTCCCTGGCAGAGGGCGGCAAAATAGAAATGCCCCTACAGCCAACATTCTGGTCAGCACTTTATGGTGCAGTTGTTGATAAATACGGCTTCTACTGGAACGTAAACTGCTCACAGGCTCCTACACAGAGCTAAGCAGAATATTAATTGAAAAGATAATTTATTAATCGAAAAAACAGAGACTGGAAAGAACCAAAAATTCTTTCTAAGTCTCTGTTTTTATATCTCTTGATTTCAATCAATTAGAATTGAAGCTGCTCTTAATACTTCATCCACCAAAGCATTGAATGATTTTGGATCGTCAAAGGCATGGGTGGCATTTGCGATGGGAACCAATACTGAGTCTTTTGGGTATTTTGAATAAAGCTCTGATACTGAGAAGGGTACTGATGTATCCCCTGTACCATGAATAAATCTTACGGGACAAACCATTTGTTTTAAGATATTTACATAGTTGGCAGTTTTTTCATCATCTATGAAATGTCTTTTTATTGCAAGATTGCCCTTGTATGCTGTCTCTGTTTCAGGATCACTGAATTCTTCCTGATATTTTACAGCGTATCTATATGCCGGAGCTATGAGTATCAGGAGTTTAAAATCTTTTTTCAGTTCTTCTGCAGCAATAGTTGCAGCAGCTCCTCCCATGGAAAGACCAAGAATTCCTATTCTGGATAAGTCAATATTTGGAAGTGCTTTTGCAAACTCAAAAATTTTCTTTGCTGTTTCTCCCCAGGTCTTACAAGATACATAGGAAAAATCTCCGTCACTTTCTCCGGAACCCGGAAATGAAAGGCGAAGTGTGGCTATTCCTTTATTTTTCAATTGACCTGCAAGTCTTGCAAACATGAATAAGTTTTCTGTACAGTCACCCGTAAATCCATGGAACAAAACTATTAAAGGATAATTTGATTTTCCGTCATCAGGTGTTTCAAAATACCCTCTTAAAATATTACCTTCAATTTTAGTCTCAATATGCTTTTTCATATTAATTCTCTTCTCCGGTTGAATTTATATTGCTGGCATTCTTCTTTGCTGATGCTTTTCTGTATATTATAAAAATAAGACCTGCAACTCCGGCTATAATCACAAATACCTTGGAGTAGGTACTGAAGAAGGAGTCATATTTGTTCCAGCTTTCTCCTGCAATTCTTCCCAGCATGATTAATACAGTGTTCCAAATTGCTGAGCCTAGGGCTGTAAGTATTAAAAAAGTTCTTTTTCTCATTCCTGTAATACCGGCAGGGATGGATATCAAGCTTCTTATCAGGGGAACGAATCTGCATAGGAATACTGCTGCAGGACCTCTTTTTCGGAACCACTCATTGGTCTTGTGTAAATCTGTACCCTTCAAGCCCAAAACCTTTCCGGTTTTACCTGAGAACAAGCCTACTATTGTGTCATACTTCAGTTTATTCCCAAGCGTATAAAGTACAATTGCTCCAAGAAGTGATCCCAAGGTTGCAGCTAAAATTACAAACGGAACATTAAGCCCGGCATAGGTTGTCAGGAATCCTCCAAATAACAGGATTACCTCTGAGGGTATAGGTGGGAATAAGTTTTCAATGAATATCAGGAAAAAAATCCCCAGGTATCCGTATTTGGACATAATGTCCAACATTAATTCATTCATGTCTTTTCCTTACAAATTGAAGTTTATGCCTAAGGCTAAAACTATCAGCAGAGTAACAGTAACGACGACAAAATTTTCTTGGGCAAGATAATTTCCCCTTTCTCTATGGGATCTGCCTGAGAATATTCTGGCGTTTTTAAATACAAGACTATATGGTAATGCCATTAAAAGTCCTGCTATTGGAAGACTTTTGGTTATTATTGATACAAGTACTGACACAGCTCCGAGAATATATATGAAGTTGAATAGAAGAAGTGCCCTATCCTTGCCAAGCAATATCGGAAGAGTAAATCTGCCCTCTTTCTTATCTACATTAATATCAATTATATTATCAGTTAAAACCAGGTCAGTTAATGCGGTAACCAATGGAATCATAACAATTAAAACCATTCCCAGGCTTTTTAGATCAGCCTCAAAATGGAATTTAGTCTGAAATATCCAGGCTTTTAAAAGCTTGTCCTCAAGGTGGACTATTACCGCTGTCAAAGGAACTATAAGCCCTAATGTCAATCCCGTGGTAAATTCACTTCTATGAGTTCTGACCGTTGGTATTGGTCCTCCCCTGTAGAAGGTTCCCTGAAGCAGGATGATAATCATCAATAGAAATACAAAGAATCCTGCTCTTACTGAAAGAGTTACCGTCAAGGCAAGATACAGCAGAAGAAAAAGTAATCCAATGTTTGGCGTCCTTTTCTTTCTCCTATATTTCTCTGTAATATCTCCAGTTGATATCGGCTTTTCATCCTTGATGAAATACCCGGTTAATCCTGCAATACCTTCCTCCAGGAATAACAGAGCTATGAACAGAAGAATCAGGTTCAAGGGATCTATACTTCTGAATTTATAATACGAATAAAGAGTTCCCACCAAAAAAGGCAGGATTGTTACCCCCTTTTTACCTGAGATAAACTGTAAGATTCTTCTATAGCTCATGTTAACTCCCGAAAATTAAAATTAAATCAAATTAATACTTTTTATTGTAATCAATAATATTCAAAAGACCCTCTCCGCCTCTGAACCTTTTTAAATTATTCTTGAATATGTCAAAGGCTCTCTCATTATAATGAGGTGTTGGTCCTGCATTATGCGGTGTGATAATAAGGTTCTCAAGCTCCCAGAATGGTGAATCTGAAGGTAGTGGCTCATTTTCAAATACGTCTGAATATGCTCCTCTGATTCTCTTTTCCTTCAATGTTTCATAAAGAGCAGCCTCATCAACTGTATCGCCTCTGCCAACATTTATGAATACTGACTTTTTATCCATTAATGCAAATTCAGGAGCACCAAACATCTTTTTTGTATCCTTGGTTGAAGGTACAACAAGAACAACATAGTCCTTACCTGGCAGTACGTTGTGAAGATCTCCAATTGTATTTATCTCATCAAAATTCTCAGGAAGTGCTGGATTTTCTGAGGCTCTGACTCCGGATACCTTCATGTCAAAAACCTTTGCTTTTCTGGCTATTTCAACTCCGATTTTTCCGGTGCCTATGATTAATATATTCTTTCCTATTAGCTCATCCAGTGGATAAGCTTCCCACTTTCTGTCCCTTTTATTGTACATTGCCTTTAAGATGTTTCTGGAGAACATGATCATGGCTCCGAAAACCTGCTCTGCAATGTTGGTCTTATGTAGTCCCGAGGTTGTAGTAAGCTTTATTCCAAGTTCTTTTAACCCCTCCAGATCATAGGCGTCTACTCCTGCAGTATAGGACATTATCCATTTTAAGCCTGTCATTTCCTTTATGACATCCATCTCCGGAAGATTTGTATTAATCAAAATCTCTATTTTGTCCTTATCATTAAAAGCTTGGATTTCCTTGAAGGATTCAAAATAAACAACGTCTTCACCTACGTCCTTCATCATCTCTACGGCAGTTTCCTTTGGCAGCCAGCCTTCTTTATAAACAACCCCTATCATTTTAATACCTCCGTTTATGTTGTTTTCTATATTTTTTATTGTTCGTTTTGATATTGATGCAGCATTTTTCACATGCACCATATATATTTTATCACTGTAAAGATTATTCAACTCAACGAAAATTGAAATCAAAGTTGATATTGAAAATCCCTGTTTTTTGATAGGGATAAAACGATACATCTTATATTTTAACGTATATATGTTGTTTTTTGTGTCTTTATTAAAAGTAATGGTTAAGTCAATTTGAATTATTGATTAACATTGCAATTCTATCAATTACTGTCTGATATAATTATGAAAATATATTCAGACTTATTTACCGGCGGTGATTATTATGTATAAAGAATTGTTCAAGGCATTGCAAGGAAAAGGGTATTTCCCGGAGAATGATTCTCTGACCAAGTTCAAGGGAAATGTTAAATATACGGTAAAAGAAGACAGTGACAGGATAATTATCTCCCGTCCATTAACAGATGAGCAGATTGGGGAGGGCAATGCACTTAAGTTCATATCCTCAATATCTTCAAGATTTGGTATTGAAGACGCAAGGATCAACAGGGACAAACTTGAGATCGTATTTACTCCACCAGGTATAAATACAGAAGAAGAAGTAAAAAGAATTGATTATGCTGTTGAAGCAATAGACACAGGTCTTTATACCTATTCAGATACAAAGGAATCAAATTATGTACCCGTTCATCAAGACAATGAGGATTTCACCGATGATGAGATAAACATCAACAGTCAAAAGGAACCGAACCCTGTAAACAGAGGCTATATTCCTCCTGACAGGAATCCCTATCTTGATCCAGTACAGCAATACTATATGCCTGAAACCGGCTTTTCTACCACAGGGTTAATTGGTGCCATTCTTGCAGCTATAATAGGAGCAGTTCTGATTGCCCTGCTTTCTGCAGTTGGTTTTTACGCATCAATAGTAGGAGTTATAACTGCAGTCCTGATAATCAAGGCATACAATTTATTCTCGGGGAAGAACATACCAATAGCTTTGGCAATAGTGCTCGTTTTAATATCAGTATTTTTAGGCAATATTTTCTCTGTTGCAGTGGATATGTACAGATACTACGGTGTTGGAGTTACTGACTCACTCTACTTGGGATTAATGGCACATTTTGACAACAAGAATTTTGATGTGCCAAGGGTTTGGAGAAGCTTCGGTCTGTCTCTGCTGTTTGCAGCATTGGGTGCCGTTTCTGTATTCAAGAAACCAAGCACCAGATAATATTAAGCATTGAACTAAATAACAGCATTGATAATAATAAATCAGGTAATTATTAATCACCTGATTTATCATTTCTTTATGCATAAAGTTTTTTCTTTTATACAAAGGAACCTTTATTATCTTTTTGTTGATACTTAAGGACAAATTACCATAATAAAATCACTTTCCATTTTAAAAACTGACTTGATTTTATTGTATGCGTATAACAGAATGTAGTTATTAAATCGTTTTAAAGGGGATAAAATTGGATAATTTTTTAGCATGGTTTTCAATGGATAAACTCCGTGAAAATCTTTCTGTTTCTAATCTTATTAACGAAGCTGTTTCAAGGGGCGATGGAGTTCTGGCTTCAAATGGATGTCTTTTGATCAGAACCGGTCAATACACCGGAAGATCACCTCAGGACAGGTTCATAGTTTTAGATGAAGTCTCAAAAGATACTGTAGCTTACGGTAAGATAAACAAGCCTGTTTCTGAAGAAACCTATGAAAAGTTAAAAAATAAGGTTAAGGAATATGTTGCTGATAAGGAAATGTTCTTAGTTAAGTCCAGAGTTGGAGCAAATGAGAAAAACACTTTAAAAATCAATGTATTCTGTGAAAGTGCCGCTCAGGCTGTTTTTGCCAATCAGATATTTATTAAGGACAGGGAAAGAAAAGGCTTGGATGCTGATTTTACTGTTGTTGCAGTTCCCCACCTTAAGGCTCTGGGCAAAGAGGATGGAATAAATTCAGAAGCCTTTATTCTGATCAGCTTAAAGGACAGATTGATTCTTATAGGTGGAACACTTTATTCCGGAGAAATTAAAAAATCAATATTCTCAATTATGAATTACCTTCTGCCTGAACAGGGAATCCTGCCGATGCATTGCTCCTGCAACATGGATGAAGAAGGAAACACTGCACTTTTCTTTGGTTTGTCAGGAACCGGTAAAACAACCCTTTCTGCAGACAGCTCAAGGAAATTAATCGGTGACGATGAGCATGGCTGGGATGATGATGGTGTCTTCAACTTTGAAGGTGGTTGCTATGCTAAAACCATTAATTTAGATCCTGAGAAAGAAAAAGAAATATATGATGCTTTAAAATTCGGTTCAATTTTAGAAAATGTAGTCATTGATAAGGATGGAGTTCCAATATATTCAGACCAGAAATTGACAGAAAATACCAGGGGAACCTATCCAATAGAATATATATCAAATGCAGAGCTGTCAGGCCAGGGTGGAATACCTAGAACAGTTATTTTCCTCACAGCAGATGCCTTTGGAGTTATTCCTCCAATATCAAAGCTGTCTAAGGAAGCAGCAATGTACCACTTCATGAGCGGCTACACCTCAAAGCTTGCAGGAACTGAAAGAGGAATAGTATCCCCACAGACAACCTTCTCGGCACTTTTCGGCGAACCCTTCATGCCAAGATCCATTGAGACCTATGCAAGGCTGATGGG
>JASDTM010000179.1:0-22029 GCA_041891535.1 Clostridiaceae bacterium | reverse complement strand
GTATTCAACTGAGGTTTACCTGATGAACACAGGTTGGACTGGTGGAGTATACGGAACAGGAAGCAGGATACCATTAAAGTACACAAGAAAAATGGTAGATGCAGCACTTAATGGTTCCATTAAGAACGCAACCTTTATTAAGGATGAAATCTTCAATCTTCAGGTTCCAACTAAAATTGAAGGTGTTCCATCAGACCTTTTAGACCCAATGTCACAATGGGCTGATCCTGAGGAATATACCAAGACTGCTTTAGCTTTAGCTGAAAAATTCAAGGAGAATTTCAAAAGATTCCCAGATGCAGGTATTGACCTTGTAGAGGCAGGACCAAGATAGAGAAAACTGTCAGAAATAATCTAAGAAAAATAAAGAATTAAATTAGGCTTGATTACACAATTTCGTGGAATCAAGCCTTTAATATACTATTAATTATTCTAGGTTTACTAATTACACTATTTTTTTATTCTACGCTGTTTCAAGTACCTGGAACAGGCCGAACTGATTACCGTCTATATCCTTGAAATAACCTTGCCAGCATACATTTGGTATTAGGAACTTCTCAACTACTATTGAGCCACCGTTTTCCAAAATAAGGTGTTCGGTTTTGTCGAAATTACTGACAATAATTGAGGATACGAAGGAGTTAATCCCTTCCCCTTTCATTATTTCTTCCTTTTGCATTATTGCTCCCAAGATTCCGCCTGAGCTTATCCTGTAGTAGGTTATTGGCATGGACCAATCCTTTTCAATTTTCCAGCCGAATACCTTTTTATAAAACTCCACAGTAGCTTCTGGATTCTCAGCCATTATTTCAAAATATGCGACTTCGTTCATGGTTCACCTCTAATATTTCAATAGTTATTTAAGAAGAAATGTCTGTCTTTAAAAAAAGGTGGCGTAAAAGCACACCTTATTGGAGCTACCAAAGGGAATCGAACCCTTGACCTGCTGATTACGAATCAGCTGCTCTACCGACTGAGCCATGGTAGCATATAAGGCACCTTTCGGTGCCTCTTTTTTTAAACCACTGCTGTTAGTATCATGGATAGTATGAACAATCCTGTGAAAATATACATCATGGTTGATACTTCTTTAGCTTTTCCAACTACTACCTTAGTCAGACAGTAGAATATGAATCCAGTGGAAACTCCGGCTGTGATGGAGTATGCCAAAGGCATCATAGCCATTGTGAAGAATGCAGGAACTGCTACTTCAAGATCTGACCAGTCTATATTTCCTATTGACTCAACCATCAATATACCAACAACTATCAGTGCTGGAGCTGTTGCAACTGCTGGTACTATTCCGATTATTGGAAGAAGTACAAGTGATAGTACAAACAGCAATGCAGTTACTACTGAGGTTAATCCTGTCTTACCACCTACAGAGATACCTGCAGCTGATTCAACATATGTTGTAGTATTTGAGGTTCCGAAAATAGCTCCGATTGAGGTTGCTGTTGCATCAGCAAAGAGTGCTCTTTCAAGCTTTGAGTTGAAGCCGCCTTCGCTCTTTTCAAACATTTCAGCATCTTTGTCATCAAATATACCAGACTTTCTTCCGGCACCCAGGAAGGTTCCGATTGTATCGAAGGTATCAGTTAATGAGAATGCAAAAATTGTGGAGAATACTAGAAGAAGCTTTCCTGGATCTGCGAACAAACCAAGTATATCCAGTTTCAAGAAGGTATCACCAAGCTCTGTCAAGGAAACTCCTGAGCCTGCTCCAAGGTTTTGAAGATGTTCCGGTGGAACAACGCCTGTAACGATTGCCAATATTGTTGTTGCTATGATACCAATTAGTATTGCAGCCTTAACCTTTCTTAGCATGAGTACTATTGTAATCAGTAAGCCGGCAAGTGCTACAAGTGAAGAAATAGAAGTGAAATCTACCATTGATGGAACGATTTTATGGAATGTTCCATCTGCCTGTACTTCGCCGTCTCCCAAGAACTTCAGGAATCCTGCGTTCATAAGGCCGATGTAGGTAATAAATAGTCCGATACCGCCTGAAATTGCATACTGCATTGATTCAGGTATTGCCTTAATTATTTCCTTTCTGATCTTTGTTGCAGTAATCAGGATATTTATCAATCCACAGATAAATACCATACCAAGTGCCTGCTGCCAAGTGAATCCCATTCCAAATACAACTGTGTAAGTAAAGAACGCATTCAAACCCATGCCAGGTGCCTGCGCAAATGGAACATTAGCGAATAACCCCATTACAAGTGTTCCGATTACGGCTGCAATAACAGTAGCAATAAAAACGGCATTTTTGTTCATACCAGTGGCTGATAATATATTCGGGTTAACGAACAATATGTATGCCATGGTCAGGAATGTTGTCAAGCCTGCAAAGAATTCGGTCTTGACGTCGGTCTTGTTTTCCTTCAACTTAAAAAAGTTTTCCATCTTTTTCCCTCCTATTTTTAGTAACAAAAATCCTTCAGCACGATTCTTCTGATTCATAGTTTCTGAATCTTAAAATAAAAGTTAATAATACCCAAAAAATAATTCAGCAATATTTAATATTGTGATTCCAAGAATGTGCTATTGTTTACTTGTTACAAGTTAATTATACGAAACGAGGGATATAAATGGAAGATATTAAAAAAAGTCTTCTTAAGTGGTTAATCCTGCCTTTAATAGGATTCATCATATTCTTTTTAATTATTGTTTTAAACCAGGGAATCCAGCTTACAACCTGGGCATTCGGAGTAAATAATATTCTTGGATATACTGTTGCAGCTTTGTTGATATTGCTGTTTACAGTACTCATTCTATATCCTGTGATCAGAGTGTTATCCTATAAGGCAGTGCCTGAGGTTCCTAAGTCCAAGGAAGATAAGGAATTCCCCGTTTATGTTGATACAATGCACAGCATGCTTAAGAAAAATACCTATCTTTCAGCCCATTCGGTGGATCTGGCAGGTCAAAACAAAGAGCTTGAGCTTGAAAATGCATACAGGGCATTGGGTGACGAGGCAGACACATTAATTAAAGCTGAGGCGGTCAAGGTTTTTCTGACAACCTCAATTTCACAAAATGGTGCCTTGGATGGAGTGTTCATTCTTACCTCCTTAGTTAAAATGATCTGGAAAATAACCCATCTTTATGAAGCAAGACCATCCTTGAGAAAGCTTATATATATTTACTCCAATGTTGCAGGTACTGTCTTAATTGCAAGGGGAATAGAAGATTTGGACTTAATTGAAGACCAGATCGAGCCTTTGATAACCTCACTTGTGGGAGGTTCAATAATGAGTGTGGTTCCAGGTGCTGTCCCAATAACCAATCTGTTGGTTTCATCAGTCATGGAGGGTGCAGTAAATGCCCTGTTAACACTAAGATGTGGCTATATAACAACCAAGTATTTAGGTTCCCTTACAATTCCCGACAAAAAGAAGGTGAGAAGAAGCTCTTCCCTTGAATCTGCTTCTAAAATAGGCAACATAATAAGTGAGAATACAGTCCACATTATAAAATCCTTTGCCTCTGCCGCAAAAAATGCAGCCAAGTCTGCAACAACTTCCAAGTTTGGCTTCGGCAAAAAGGTAGCTACTGAAATAAATAATCAATAGCCATTGATTAATTAATAAGAAAAAATCAAAGCTATAACCTAAAATATGTACCTCCATTACTGGGCAAACAGTAATGGAGGTACATATTATTTCCGCATGGAGTTTCTTAGTTTCCTATTCAGTTACTTTTCTTCAACTGTTGTTTCAAGGTCTGATTTAATGTCGGATTGAAGCTTTTCTTCAATGGCTTTAATATCCATGGACTTTTTTTCAATAAAAGTTTTGATCCTTTTTTCCATGCCACCTGCAAAATCAACCAGCTTATGCTTGTATTCAGAGGTCATAAATGGACTTGTTATCATAAAATCTGCAGTCGCTTCATTTATTGCCATGGGGATATCATAAAGCTCTCCTATCCTCATAAGTGCTTTGACATCCGGATCATGGGGCTGTGCTGTCATAGGGTCGGCAAAGAATACAACAAAGTCAATTTCTTCTTCAACGATTTTAGCCCCAATCTGCTGGTCACCACCAAGGGGGCCGGACTTGACTCCATGGACATCCAAGCCTGATTCGTAGGATATTATTGCAGCAGTTGTACCTGTCCCGAATAAATCATGATCCTCCAACCTGGCTTTGTTTTTGACACACCATCTTAATAGGTCATCCTTTTTGGCATCATGGGCAATCAAGGCTATTTTCTTTCTTTTTCCAATAGTCTTTACAATATAATCCTGATCCATCAATCTTTTTCCTTTACAAGACCGTTTCTGTAAGCTTCAAGCAGCTGTCTCAAGTCATTTATCTGGCCTTGCAGCTCAGAGCCTATATCTGTTTCGGATATTATCTGTCTCTGTTTAGTTCTTTCAACAATTGTGATAGTGGATAGAATATCCTTCTCTTCTTCTATTGCATTCTGAGTGGATGTGAATGGTTCATGGCTTGCAAGATGCATTCCTTGAGAGTTATAAATCAAGGTATAGCCTGCAATACCAGTTTCTTTTTGATATGCCTTGGCAAAGCCTCCATCTATGACAAATATCTTACCCTTCGCCTTAACAGGTGATTCTCCCTTTTTAACTTTGACTGGGACATGCCCGTTGATAATATGCCCAGTATTATAATCCAAGCCGAAATCTTCAAAAATTGATTTAAGAATCGTTTCGTCTTCTCTTAAAGTGAAGTAATTATTCTTTTGCTCAACATGTGTTGTTTTATCATCAACGAAGTATCTTTCAAAGGTGGTCATTCTTTCCTTACCGAATAAAGGTGATTTAGGTCCGCACCAGAGATACCACATTGTATCCTGGCCCACCTTTTTCTCCTTCTCATCAACGTTGAAGTAACCGGATCTTGAAAGCTGCTCAAACTTATCAAATGCAGCACGTCCCTTGTACTTCTCTCCGTCTATGTTAACCTCCATGAAGGATCCGTCTTCTTCCATTGGATTACAACCATGGAACAGAAGATTTCCATTGAATATCAAGTACATGGCACCCTTGGTGAACATGAATCTCATATGCTCATCCATCCTCTTTGAATGCTCAAAGGAGGCTGTTAATCTGGACATGACATATTCTTCCTGTTCTGTAAGTCTATAAGGATCCAGTGGGTCAATTGTCGGGAACCCATTGTCATTAAGTGAATATTCTGTATCCCCAAGCATTATTGTTCCCTTTTCGTAGTCTATCTTATCTAAAAGAAGTCTCTCCTCCATTTTATATTCAGGGTGTGCCATAATGAGCTGCCCTTCAATTTTAAACTGGATTATTGAGATGGCCTTATGCATCATTGCAATTAAACGGATCTCATTTTCACTCTTCTCAGCTATTTCATCACCCTTAGGCATGAATTTGCTTAAGTTGGCATCTGAATAATGGTCCATTGCAAGCTGTGCCAATGGCATCATGTTTATTCCGTAGGAGTCCTCCAATACATCAAGGTTGTCATACCTTGCCTGGATTCTGACTACGTTGGCAACACATGCCTGTGAACCTGCAGCAGCACCCATCCATAAAATATCATGATTGCCCCAGGTAATATCAACAGAATGATAATCCATCAAAGTATCAACAATAATATCTGCTCCCGGTCCTCTGTCATATATATCTCCCAATATATGAAGCCTGTCTATGGCAAGACGCTGAATAAGCTTTCCAATGGCTGTTATAAAGGCCTCTGACCTGTCCAGCTCAATTATGGAATCAATGATTTTGTTGTAATACTCATGTTTATTAAGTCTGTCTTCATTTTCGTTTATGAGCTCATCTAAAATATATGCAAAATCCTTGGGCAAAGCTTTTCTGACCTTGGATCTTGTATATTTAGTTGAGACCAATTTACATACCTGTAACAGTCTGAATAGTGTTATCCTATACCAGTCCTTGGTAAGTGTCTGGCACTTTTCAAGCTCCTGGAGCTTTTCTTCAGGATAATAAATCAGAGTGGCAAGTGTCTTTTTTTCATTCTCCATCAAGGTGGAACCAAAAATATCATCTATTTTAGTTCTTATAACTCCAGATGCGTTTCTGATGACATGGTTAAAGGACTCATATTCACCATGAATATCAGATATAAAGTGCTCTGTTCCCTTTGGCAGGTTCATTATGGCTGACAGGTTTATTATCTCAGTTGATGCTGAGGCAATACTTGGAAACTGTCTTGAGAGTAATACCAGATAGTCCTTATCTCTTAGTTTTGTTGCATTTCTGACGCTGACATATTCATTCATATCTGCACAATCTCCCCAAATCTCATTTAATACTTCAATTGTAACTCAAATCAGACTGTAAACGAAATACAGATGTTGTAAAACATTTATTATCCTGTAAAATAATTCAAAATTGCAGTCTAAAACAGTTCTTTAAGCTCTATATCAAGTGCCTTGGCAATTTTAGTCATGGTTTTAAGTGAAGGATCAGTTCTACCTACCTCTATATCCGAAAGATATGTGTTGGATATCCCTGCCATCTCTGCCAGTTTTTTCTGGGATATGCCTAAAGCCTTTCTTTTCGTTTTTATAACCTCGCCTATGTCAAACATATTGCCTCCCATTACTTTATTAGCGTAATTATTTCTATTATTTACTATATTAACGTAATTTACGCTTATAATCCATATTGTTTGGCCTGCTTTACGTTTTTTACGTATTGTTCTATAATGTATTTAAAATACGGTATTTACGGAGTAATCAATGAAAATTGGAAAGAGGATCAAGGATATTAAAGTTGAAAAGAATTTAAAGCTGAGGGAGATGGCATCTGATACAGGGTTGTCTGTTTCCTACTTATCTGACATCATAAATGACAGAACTGATCCGTCTTTAAAAACACTCCTTAAAATCAGTAAATCCTTGGGAGTCACTAATTCTTACCTGCTCGAGGAAGAAGAGGTCTATAAGGTGGAGGGCCTGGATGAATTGCAGGAGCTCCTTAGAGATTTCCCTTCCTGGCCAAAGGAGCATCAGAATAAGGTAATAGAATATATCAAGGAAAGAAGACTCCTTATTGAACTTGATAAGAATAAATAAAAATTAAAATATGGACAATAGAGATAGAAAAGCCACCAAAAGTTATATTGTTGAAACTTTTGGTGGCTTTTTCATTACATTCAGGTATCTTTTGAGTTTTGAAAACTCTACTTGTTTTTATTGAGATAGTCCCTCAATCTGTCAAGGTCCTCCCACTCTAAGTCCCTTTCCCCACCAAGGTTTTCAAGGTGATGTCGGAATTCATGGCGAAGGGTTTCGCGAAGCTTAATTGTCATCTGCTCTTCGTTTAAATAGCCGAAGACCCTCATAAAGGAGCCGTAATAAATCTCAATTCTTCTTCCCATGAAGTCTTTTATATACCTTCCAAGAATGAAAAGCGGATCTCCCTCCCTGGATAAAGGATCATATCTGACTTCATCAATTACAGAAATACCCAGATTGAGCCTGTCAAAAAATACTTCAGGCAGTTCGTCAGCCAGCATATCCAGGATTTCAAGCATTCTGTCCGGTGTCATTCTATCTTCCAATGCGGCACCCCCTCAATGTCATTTCCATAAATAGTTAAGATTCATCTGGTGATTAAACTTAGTCTTACCCTTATTATACTTCTCAAGCTCCTCCGGGTCATTTTTCAATAAATCCCTGAGGTAGGTTATATTAAGGAGCAGCTCCTCCCTGGTCATTATTTCTCCATGTCCTGGAATGATATATTTAACTTCCATTTCAAGGTATGACTCTAATGAATTCAGATGTTTTTCAACAAATACCGGGTCTATGAAGCTCGGAATTGGATCCTCTGCATTATCCCCGACTATAAGAATCTTATCCACTGGATCGTATATGCTGATTGAATCGGCTGTGTGCCCTGGGGTATAAAATAATTCAAGCTTTAGGTCGTTTAAAAACAACCTCGAGTCAAAGGTAATGTCCGGCTCTCTTAACTTTATCTTACCCGAAGCAAATTTAAGCAGTTCCTCAAAGTCCTCTCCTGAGTCTTTGGCTTCCAATAACTTTTCATGGGCAATAACCAATGCCTTTGTAAAATAGGAGTTCCCCCAGACATGGTCCCAGTCACTGTGTGTATTTATAACATACTTAACTGTATCCATAGAAATGCCGATTTCCTTCATGGTTTGCCCCATTATCTTGGGACCAAGAAAGGTGTCAATTACACAGTTCTCTTTTTCACCCTTTATAATGTATATGTTGCTTGTACATGAAAACTCAGTATCCAGGAGATCATCAAAGGTGACTAAGATCCCACGGGAACCGATATTTCTTATTTTCATTGCCATTGAATCCACCTTGACCAATCTTATATTTTAAAATGTATTTACCTTCAGAGTAGCTATCATTATACCCCAGAGATTTGCATTTAAGGTAAAGATAGGGTTATTTATTTTATTGTCTTGAATTCTTCAGTTATTTTTGAATATAGGTTGTCATCCTCTATTACTCTTTCTCCGGTTGCCGCAAGGGCTTTTATTATTATGCCAAGGTTTTTCAATGCAGTTTTTCCCAGTGTTTTATCTCTGAATTCCACTGTGTGCATGCTGTATTCAACCTCATCAGTAATTTTGAAATTCGGATTTATTGATGGAACAGCATAGCTCACATTTCCCATATCCAAGGATCCAGGGTTTCCCTTGAACTGAATTGTTTCTATTCCCATTTCCTCCATTATTCCGTCATAGACCTCAGACAAGGCTTTATTAGTTCTTAAATCCAAAAACTTATTTTCATATAACTCCCAGTCAAGAGTACACCCAATGGTTTTTGCTGCTGCCTCAGCCAGGTTATGTACTCTAGTAACAAGTCTTTCTACCATTTCCTTGTTGTCCGCTCTTATATGGAATCTTCCAACAGCTAAATCAGGGATAATATTTGCTGCCTCTCCACCATTGGTTATTATGCCTGATATTGTTTCGTTGTTTATCATTGTCTGTCTTATTGCATTAATATTGTTAAACATCAAAATCAAAGCCTGAAGTGCATTTATACCTTCCTCAGGATTCCCAGAGGCATGGGCTGTTTTGCCATGGAATCTGTACTCTCTGGATTCTAAAGCCAGCGATGTACCACTTTTATAAAACTGATTATCCGGATGAGTACATAAAACAGCGTCAATATCACTGAAGGCTCCCTTGTCCGTAAGTGTCACCTTGCCTCCCAGGGTTTCTTCAGCCGGAGTTCCAATGACAGTAACGACACCTTTCTTAATGATTTTTGACAAAAGAATTCCGGAACCCGTTGTTGCCGATCCTAAAATATTATGACCACAGCCGTGTCCAATACCCGGCAGGGCATCATATTCAGAAAGATATGCTATATTTCTTCCTGGAATTCCGGTGTCATAAACTGCTCTGAAAGCTGTATCCATTCCCATATATGGCATCTCCACCTTAAACCCATGCTTTTCAAGAAGCTCTTTATGAGCCATTGAGCTTTTATATTCCTCCAATCCCAGCTCCGGATTGTCATAAATAAATTGGTTTAAGGTTTCAATATCTTCTCTTATTGCTTCATATTCAGAATTATAAAAATTTTCCATCTCATTTCTCCCGGCTTAATAAGCTTCTTCAGTTTAATCTATAAAATGTATTTTTGTTTTACTTTGAAAAAAGAGACTGCCTAAACAGTCTCAATGTATTTTTTGAGGAACAGCTTCATTTCATCGGTTTGAGGATTGGTGAATATCTGTTCAGGTGAGCCTTGCTCCAAGAGTTTACCATCCTTCAAGAATGCAATCCTGTCTGAAATATCCCTTGCAAACCTCATCTCATGAGTCACTATGACAAGTGTCAGTCCGGAGTTTGAAAGATCCTTGATAACCTCCAAAACCTCATCAACCATTTGTGGGTCCAAAGCACTTGTAGGTTCATCCAAAAGTATAACCTCAGGGTCCATACAAAGTGACCTTGCAATTGCCACCCTTTGCATCTGTCCTCCTGATAGTCTTTGCACCTTTTGGTTGGCAAAGGCTTCAAGTCCGACTTTTTTAAGCATTTCCATGGATTTGGCTGTTGCTTCTTCCTTGTTTCTTTTCAATACCTTTATCTGACCAATGTTCAGATTTTCCAATACATCCAGGTTATTGAACAAGTTAAATCTCTGGAAAATCATTCCAACTTCTTTTCTGTAGTGCTCTAAATTAAAGGATTTTTCCTTAATGTTATTGCCGTTGTATAAAATATCTCCTTCCTCATACTCCTCAAGAAGATTGATACATCTTAACAATGTACTTTTACCGCTTCCTGATGGTCCGATGAAGGTTATAATTTCACCTTCTTCAATTTCAAGGTCAATTCCCTTTAATATCTCGAGTCCGTCAAAATATTTATGTAAGTCTTTTATAACTATTTGTTTCATGCCATCCTCCTACTTCTTCGGTACAGTCACAGATTGGATTGTGCTCTTAGGCATATCCAGGCGACCCTCTATAACATGCAGGATCCTTGTCACTGTGAAGGTTAGGATGAAGTAAATCACACCAAGGATAAGCATGGATTCAACGAACTTATAATTGGAGCCAGCAACTGACATTCCCTGGAAGAACAGCTCAGTTAATGCAATAACATTCAATACTGAAGTATCCTTGATATTTACAACAAACTCATTACCAATTGACGGGAATGCGTTCTTTATTGCCTGTGGAAGTATTATGCTTCTGAAGGCCATTGACTCTGACATTCCTATTGTTAGGGCTGCTTCTCTTTGCCCTGGATCCACTGACTGGATACCTGATCTTATTATCTCAGACATATAAGCACCAGTATTTAAGGAAACTATAACTATACCAGCAACCAAGGGTGTCCACTTCAAGGTCTTATAAAGTGCATAGTATAAAAACACTGCCTGTGCAATCATTGGGGTTCCCCTGACAATTTCTATGTAAGCCAAGGTAAGCATCCTGACTAATTTTTTGAAGATTCTCATAAAACCATTGTCTTTTCTTGAGATTCTAAGTCCTCTCATGGCTGATAAAAAGAAGCCGATGAAAAGACCAAAGATAGTTCCCGATAAAGAAACTATCAATGTGGTAATTGCACCCTGAATAAACATACTTTGATTTTTTAAAAACAGCTCCAGGGCGATTCTTAACATATTCACTATTCAACACCTGCCGGTTGTATTTTAACTACTTTTTCCATTAAAGCATCTCTGTCTGCTATGCTAACGGTCTTAAGGATTTCATTTATCTTCTGCATCAATGCAGTTTCACCCTTCTTCATTGCTATGGAACATGCAGTAGTTACGCCGTCTTCCATTACAAAGTACTTGTCCGGGTCAAGCTCTATCATAGCAAGATCCTTGTCTGTCAATAGAATTGATATACCAACTGACTTATCAACTACTGTCAGGTCTGCAACCTCAGTCTTTATAGCATGTACTATTAAAGGAACTGTTCCAAGTGGAGTCAAGTGCGTTGTTCCTGTCATCTGAGGAACAACAACATCATAGTTTGTGCCCTTCTGTGCTACAACACGTGCTCCTTCAAAGTCCTTTATTCCCTTTCTTCCTTCCCATTTGCTTCCCTTCTTAGCCAAAAGCACATAGTTGGAATCATAGTAAACCTCTGAGAAATCAACGCTCTTTGCTCTTTCTGGAGTAGCTGACATTCCCGCAATAATTAAATCAATTGCTCCGTTTTCAACTGCAGGGATTAATCCTTCCCATGCTATCTGTTTTACAACAAGCTCCTTGCCAAGTCCTTTTGCAATTATCTTTGCAATCTCAACGTCATAGCCTCCTGCAAAGCTTGCAGAACCATCTATCTTTACTGCTCCATTGGAATTGTCCGGCTGTGCCCAGTTATATGGTGCATAGTTAGCTTCAAGGCCAACTGTTATTGTTCCGCCTGAAGCGGCTCCTGTTGTTCCTGCGTTTCCTGCAGTTGTTGTTGTGGCTGCACTGCCGCAACCTGTCAAAGTAATAATACCTGCCAATACCATTGTGACTAATCTTCTGTTCATACTGATCTCCCCTATTCTTATTTTTTTAAAAAAATAAGAGACCGTGCCAGACGATCTCGTTTTGTTTTCAAAAGCTCAATCTAGCGCCACTTTCATTACTGAAAGGAGTTCACCAAGTTTTTCCTGGTGCCCCACATGAATTCAGTGCCCTGAATTTCACGTTCGGCGGTGATTACCTTTCACCCGAATCAACGCCTGCCGGCTCTTCGGGATACTCATTTGCACCGCTACCTCTATCTCGTATATTTTTTTATAGCATAGCATAAATAAATATAAAGTCAAATGTATTTTTATAAATTTTTTTACACAGCCCAATAATCTTCTGTTCCTTGCAAACCTGCTGTCTGACTTGTTATCATGGTGTTATGGAAAAGGGGTGCGAAAATGAAAATAAAAATATTCATTGAAAATAAAATAAAATCCGAATTTGTAAAGGATGCAACCTCGGAATATATGAAAAGAATCTCCAAATTTGCCAAGGTGGAATTCCTTCCGATTAATAAATATTCCGGAACTGACGCTATCAAAATCTCCCATACAGGATCTGATATTGACTCCCCTGGTTTATCAAATCTTTTCATCGATACAATGATGAACTCATCTGATATTAATTTCATTCTTACAGATGATAATACTTATCCATCATCCTATGACATAAAGCTGACCTCTCTCACCCTGTCCCCTGATGTTGAAGTTACTCTATTGTTGGAACAAATATACAGGGCATTTAAAATTATGAACAACGAAACCTATCATAAATAAACCAGAAGCTGCCATAAGGCAGCTTCTGGTTTATTATTCTTTTTACTTTTATTATCTGTTTGCTTCGTACTGTCTTAAAAGCTTGACGAAAAGCTCTGGAACCTTTGCCATCTTTTCAGGAGTTTCAACGAAGGAAAGTCTGAACTGAGTTTTTCCTGGGTTCTTTGAGTCATCTTCGATGTTGTAGAAGCCCTTCATTGGAGCACAAAGAAGTGTAGTCTGAACACCGTCAATGTCTACTGAGCCTTCACTTGCGCAATATGATACGAATTCATTTGCATCAAAGCCTGGCTTAACAACGTTTCTTACATCAATAACTGAGTAGATTGAAGCATCCGGGCTGGATACGATGAGCTTTGGCTCTAAGTCCTTAAGTCCATTGTATACTTTAAGAATCTGCTCATGATAGTATTCACGAAGTCCCTTGGTCCATGCTGCAAGCTCTTCCTTGGTCTGAGTTGCAAGTGATCCGAATATGTACTGTCCTATTGCGTTTGCACAAAGGTTTGCAGTATATTCGTTAACAATACGGGTATAGAACTCTGGGTTGTCTGTGATCATTGCACCGATACGAAGTCCGCATGCATTCCAAACCTTTGAAGCAGTCTCAATGCTTATTCTTCTGCCTTCGATTCCTGGTACTTCCTTGTCTGAAAGTCCGAATACAGATACCATTTTCTTTGAATCATCATAGAAAAGCTCTCTGTAAGCTTCATCACTTGCAAACCACATGTTGTATTTTACACAAAGACCTGCAAGCTCTTTTAATGTATCAAAATCATAGTACTGTCCAGTTGGATTGTCATAAGGTATAACAAGGAGTGCACCTGGCTTGTGCTCTTTTATTGCTGCTTCAATTTCGCTTATTTCCGGAAGGCTGAACTTTCCGCTGTCTGCAAGGTTACGTGTTACTGTAACAATCTTTCTGCCAGTTCTTTCTGCGAAGGAAATGTAGTTTGTATATGCAGGGTCAATTACCATTAACGGTCTGTCGTTTTCTCCTGCACCACCGCAAACGCCTAAAAGTAAAAGCTCCATTGCAGTTGAACCGCCATCTGTTACCAATACCTGAAGCTTTTCAGTATCAAAGCCCTGGCATTTTAAGATGTTGATAAATGCATCCTGAGTTTCCTTGAAGCCTGCAGTAGTGGTATATCTTACTGTACCCTTTGCAAATGGGCTTTCAGGAGCATCAAGATTAAACATTCTTTCGATCATTGCCGGATTCATAGGAAGTGATACGTTACCTATACCAACATTGATAACTGCTTCAGGTTTTACCTTACGCGCCTCATATTTCATTTGAGCTAATCTTACATCTGATGGTTCTCTCGACTCTAAAAGAGTGGATAGAATTGGTTTGTTCATACATTGACTCCTTTTAAACAAAATTTTGTTTGATATTACTTCTTAGCCATTCTATTTTAACATTAATTGAACTTTTAATGAAGTCATTTACATATTTATTAACATGCCTCCATTGTTTCATGTATTGTTTCATTTACTCAATGCCTAATATTTCCTTGATAATAAAAAGAAAAACCCCTTGAAAACATTTAAATATTTTCTAAAGGGCTGTTTTTATCAATAAATATACTGATTTATAAATATGGGTTTTTAATTCAAATTTACTCTTCTGAATGCATACCTTTGTATATTTTTCTTACTTCTTATAAAGCTGTGAATAAATGGCATCCAATAAAGCTATTCTGAACAGCTGGTGGGGAAACGTCATGTCGGAGAAGCTGATTCTAAGATTTGATCTTCTTTTTAGTTCATCACTCAGTCCATGACTGCTGCCTATTATTATATTTATTTCCTCAATTTCATCATTCTTTGCTTTTAATACTATGTCTGAAAAAATATTGTCAGTGGCTTTTTCACCATGTATGTCCAGGATGACATTAAAGGATTTATTATTGATGATATCTGATATTTTCTTGCCTTCTTCTTCTAGTGCAGATGCAATGTCCTTTGGGGATGCCTCGTCTGGAGTTAAAGATTCCTTGAGTTCAATAAGCTCAAAGTTGGGTTTTCCCGACCCTGCTCTTTTTAAAATAAGACCCAGGAAATCTTCCTGGGCTTTTACTAAATATTTTTCCTTTAAGGTTCCAATTGTTATCAGTTTTATTTTCATTGTAATCAATCCCGTTCTATCTTTTTACTATTCTTGCTCCAAAGGGCATAAGGCTTACAGCAGCCAACTTGAAGCACTGCTTTCCAAAGGGTATTCCTATAATAGTTATTGAAAATAGGATTCCGCTTATGACATTTGCTAATGCAAGCTCAAAGCCTCCGAAAATAAGCCATAGAATATTCAGTATGAAGGAGGATCCTTTAACATCTGAATAATAGACATCCTTACCAAAGGGTGCCAACTGGAGCCCTGCTAGCTTAAAGCATTGCTTACCCACCGGAATTCCAATTAATGTAATGGACCAGATACAGCCTGCAAGAAACCATATCAGGCTGTGGATGAAGCCTCCGAAGATGAACCAGATTATATTACCTAGAAAGCTCACTGCTATTCCTCGCTTTTATTATGACTTCCATGGCACTTTTTATATTTCTTGCCTGAGCCACATGGGCAGGGATCGTTTCTGCCAATTTTGACTTCATTTCTGATGGTCTTGGATTTCTGATAGGCTGTTTTGATTTCTTTTCTCTTCTCTTCTGAGAAAATTCCATCCCACTGTGGCAGAGAATATAAATAATCAGCCTTTGCATCCAGCATGTTGAAATATAGCTTTTCGTGGTCTATATCCAAAATTACCTCAGAATCCTCTTTTATGGCTTCAAGGTCAAGTTCCTTATTAAGGGATTCATTTATTCCATCCAGGAACCCTAAAATAAATTCAGGTGTAGTTTTAACCTCTTCAGCAAATTCCCCTACTTTAAAAGTGAAATTTCCGTCTCTATTTTTAAGCACTTCTCTATAGATTCTCTCTTCAACGGATGAGTATTCCTTCCAGAAAGCTGCCTCTCCCTTTGTTTTGACATATTCCATGACCATATCGGTCCAATCAGTAAATAAACTCATAAATTCTTCCTTCCTTAAATGTGTAGCAGTTCTTCTTGACTGCCTTGATTGATTTTTCTATTTTAGTTTATACATAAAAATCCCCCGGTTTTTCATCCAGGGATTTTTATTTGATCTCTGTATATGCTGAAGGTCTAATACGTGAGGCAAGCTTTAATGTAAGATCCTTGTTCTCTCCTATTACCGCACCCTTCTCAATTATTATACTCTCAACAGTCTTCATTGCCAGCTCCGGGACGTTATTCGTTCCAGACAAATGACCTAAGACTATTTTTCTTTCTTTTTCACCCAGGATTTCCAGTACTGCTCTGGCACAGTCCTCATTGGATAAATGGCCCAGCTCTGATAAAACCCTTAGTTTTAAGTTATATGGATATGGTCCGTACTTTAGCATTTCAATATCATGATTGCTTTCAATTAAAATAATATCCGAATCCTTTATGCCCTCTTTAATTTCCCTTGTAAAAACTCCCATGTCTGTGACAGTGGAAATAAGCTTACCAGCCCTGTCCTCTATGGTGAAGCCGATACAAGCTGCTGAATCATGGGGTACTTTAAAGGTGCGCACATTAAGGTCACCAATGGAAGCTTCTCCATTAATAATTCTCTTGTTTTCCGGCTTAAGCTTGTCCATGGATGACTCCATGGCAGCCCAGGTTTTTTCGTTGGCATAAATCGGAATATTATATTTTCGCGAAAGTATTCCCGCTCCCTTAATATGATCTATGTGCTCATGGCTTATAAGTATTGCTTTAATATCCCTGATATTTTCATCAATGGCAGTCATTGCGCTTTCAATTGATTTACCGCTGAGTCCGGCGTCCACCAGAACTGATGTGTTATCAGAGGATATAAATATTGAATTACCTGATGAGCCTGAGTAAAGTGAACAAAATTTCATTAATACACTACTCTCTCTATATCTGCACCCAGTGCTCTCAGCTTCTCTTCAATGTGAGGATAGCCTCTGTCTATATGCTCAATATCTGTTATCTCTGTTGTACCAATCGCCACAAGTCCCGCTATTATAAGAGCAGCTCCTGCTCTTAAATCAGTGGCTCTTACCTTGGTTCCTGTAAGATGTGGTACACCTTCAATTCCTGCAGTTCTGTTCTCACTAACTGCAAGGGCACCCATTTTATTCAGCTCAGCCAAATGCATGAACCTGTTTTCATATATGCTTTCATATACAGTGGATCTTCCGTCAGCAATACACATTAAGGTGGTCATTGGCTGCTGTACATCCGTAGGAAATCCTGGATATGGAAGTGTCTTTATATGAATAGCCTTTAGTCTTTTGTCATTTCTGACAATGAGATAATCGTCCTTCTCCTCAATATCAGCACCCATTTCCACAAGCTTTGAGGATATGGATTCCAAATGCTTTGGAATGACGTTGTTTATCTTGACCTCTCCACCGCATGCAGCAGCTGCCAGCATGTAGGTTGAAGCTTCAATCTGGTCAGGAATGACAGAGTAGGTACAGCCCTTAAGCTCCTCCACCCCTTTGATTCTTATGACGTCTGTTCCTGCACCCTTGATATCTGCACCCATGGTGTTCAAGAAGTTTGCAAGGTCAACAACATGTGGTTCTCTTGCTGCATTCTCAAGGGTAGTTGTACCCTTGGCAAATACTGCTGCAAGCATGACATTCATTGTCGCTCCAACAGTAACCACGTCAAAATAAATATGTGCTCCCTTAAGGGATTCAGCAGTTGCTGTTGTGGATACTTCATCAGATTCAACAGTTGCACCCAGGGATTCAAACCCCTTGGTGTGCTGGTCAATTGGTCTGTCACCAATCTGGCAGCCTCCCTGCATATCCACTGTTGCCTTGCCGTATCTACCTAAAAGGGCTCCAATAAGATAGTAGGATCCTCTCATAGATCTTACTTCTTCTGTGCTGGCAACCAGCTTATCCAGTCCCCTTGGGTCTATTGTCAATGTATTGTCTTTAAATTCAACCTTGCAGCCCAGGTGCTGCAAGATCTTAATATATGAGTTCACGTCTGCTATATCGGGTACATTTTCCAGTGTAACAATACCGGATGACATTATAGCTGCCGGGATTATAGCCACTGCAGCATTTTTAGCTCCGTTTATATCCACTGTTCCATAAAGTCTGTTCCCGCCATTAATGACAAACTTTTCCATTAAGTGTATCACCTGTCCCTAACTATTATAAAATTCCACTCTTTATTATAGCTTATTTAGGAAAACTTGTACTGGTTCTTAACTAAATATATGCAAATGGAATTTAATCGCTTTCCAAGTCATGATTACTCATGTATTTTTACTATCTGGTCCGCGACTTTTACCATACTATCATACACTTGTGGATTAGTTATAAATAATTAGCTACTATGATATAATTGAAAACGAACCAAATTGTTTCAATTGGGGAGCTTTTACCATTGCCCTCAGTAAAGGAAGTGAAAAAATGAAATACTATCTTGTGGCGGTTTTAGACAAGGACTCAAACCGTGAGCTTGATTCAATACAAAAACCCCTTTTCCGCAAGGGTAAAAAAATGATGAAATCTCCATATATGGGGATTCCTATAGATATAATAGAGGATCCGGACAGGGAGAAGCTGCAGGCAATTTTAACTGACCTTCTCAAGCCCTACCGTTATTTCCATGTTGATTTAAAAGGAAAGTACACCTTCCAAAATGATGAGAAAATCACAGGGATACCTGTGACAAACTTTGGTTATATTAAAAAGCTTCAAAGACATTTGAACTCATTTTTACAGCTCTCAGGCTTTAAGGTGACTCCTGAAAAAGAGGATGATTCAGATTTTATACTATCTATGTCCACCGAAAAGCTTACAAGGGAATTTGAAAATTCAGGACCACTTTTTAATACCCCTGAAAATACAAGAGCCTTCAGAGTCGAGAAAATAGAGCTGTGGAAATCCCTTAACGCTAAAAAGGACTCAGTTGTATTTTCCATACCTTTAAAGAATCCCAATATCATCTGATTATGTTTAATAAGACAGTTTTCGGAAAATAATTCTGGTTGAAATCATTTTCCGATGTTCCATGTTTTATTGATTAGTTATACCATATCACTATTAACTGTTTTTATCGGAGGTATTAGGCTTGAAGCTTGAAACGCTGTTTGAGATTCAACGGGTTTTAAATAATAGAATAGTTGAAGAGCATGGACTTGATGTCAATGAATTGAGAAATAAAAAGTTTCTTTCTCTTTTGACGGAGCTGGGCGAGCTTGCCAATGAGACAAGGTGCTTTAAATATTGGAGCAACAAGGGACCTTCTCCAAAGGAAGTCATATTAGAAGAATATGTGGATTGTCTCCACTTTATACTTACCATAGGCTTGGACCATGGATTTGAAAAGGTCAAACCTGCCTTTGATGAGGGTGAAAACAAGGATATAACACAGCAGTTCATCAATTTATTCCTTGATGTAAATGAGCTTATTATCTACCCTTCACTTGAAAGCTATCAGGATATGTTGGAGGAATTCTTCAGACTGGGTATCCTGCTTGATTTCACTAAAAAAGAAATTTATGATGCGTACTTAGAAAAAAATAAAATAAATCACGTTAGACAGGATGAAAAATATTAACGACTCATTGAGTCGTTTTTTATTAAAGCCATAGTCCAAACAAAAAGCTATAATTAACCTACTTGGAGGAGATATGTATGGGAACAATTAATACCTCAGGGATGGATTTGAGTATTGTACTAATCCCTGATCAACTCATATTCAAATATTTATACGATGCCCCCGGTGATTACATTAAAGTAATCCTGGGATTATTTGGCATGTCGCAAAAAAATAAAGCATCCTCCACAAAATCCTTGTCAGATCTTACGGGTGTATCTGAGATCTCTGTAATCTCTGCATTGGAATACTGGGACCAGGCAGGAATAATTAAAATACTGTCCATGGATAACCAGGGAAATCTTGATTTAATGTTTATAAATAACCAAAGCAGCTCTAATATTAATGACAAGCTAGCAGATTCAGCACCAAAAGCAGCGTCAATGGAAATGAACAAAAGCGAACAGGAATTAAAAGCCCTGTTTGATGTTATTGAAGGAATACAGGGTACACCGCTATCCCCTTCACTCCTTAATTTTATCAAAGACTTGAAATTTGATTTCAAGTTTGAGGATGAAGCCATTGTGGTACTGTTCAACTTCTGCTTTGACAAGGGAAAAACCACAGTGCCATACATGGAGAAAATTGCACTCAGCTGGCAGGAAAAGAAAATTGTCTCCGGTGAAGACGCAAATTCAGAAATACGCAAATATGAGGATACAAGGAAGAACTACAGGGATCTTTTCAGATACCTTGGTTTCGACCCCGGTGCCATTTCTGAACCTCAGGAGAACCAAATGAAGAGATGGTATGAAGAAATGGGCTTCTCCCATGAGGTGATAAAAGGCGCAGCCGAAAGATGTGTTTCTGCCATCGGCAAGGGTGATTTAAATTATATAGAAGGAATATTGAACAACTGGAAAAAGCTTGGTATTAAAACAGTCAATGACATAGAGGTCAAGGATGCTTTAAAGCCGAGAAAGAGCTGGTCAAAGAAGGGTAATCACGATCTGACTTCCTTCAACGACTATAGCCAAAGAGATTATACCAATGAGGAATTGGAGAAAATAATGCTGGGATGGAGAGAAAATGAGGAGTAAATATCATTCAAAGCTCATGGACTTTTACGCTGATATCAGAGATAAGGAAGAAAGCGCTTTAAAAAAGAGAAAAGAAGAAATCAATGATATTCTTCCAAAAGTCATGGAGTTAGAGAACAAAATAGCAAGAAAATCCGTTGAAATAGCCATGCTCCATGTAAAAAACCCGGATAACTGGGAAGCTAAGCTAAAAGAATTAAAAAGCACGGTATTGGATTTAAGAGCTGAAAAAGCTGAGCTGCTTGTTGCCAATGGTTACCCTCTGGATTATCTGGACTTAAAGTACAGATGCAGAAAGTGTAACGATACCGGCTTCATTGGCCTAAATAAATGCACATGCTATAACAAAAATATGGCAACCATAATATATGAGGAATCAGAATTTTCAACACTCCTTGATGAGTACAGCTTTCAGGAATTTGATTTGGAGGCCTTCAGCGACAAGCTGGAAATTCCCGGTACTGGTAAGACAGTCAGGGAGACTATGAATGAAAATTTCAATCTGGCTAAAATGTATGTGGAAAATTTTACCAAGCATAACGAGAATTTATTTTTCTATGGGTCCTCCGGCACAGGAAAAACCTTCCTTGCCACCTGTATTGCAAGAGATCTTCTATATAAGGGTTATGTTGTAGTATACCGTACAGCGACTCAGCTTATTGAAGACATCAAGGAAATCAGATTCAATGATAATGAGGAAGTATTTGACATGCTCATGAATACCGATTTATTGATAATTGATGACCTTGGTACAGAATTTAAATCAGAGCTTTCAAGAACTGAGGTATTCAATATAATAAACGGCAGACTTCTCGATAAAAAGAAGATGATCATAAGTACTAATCTGACCCCAGAAGAGCTTAAAAGCAAATATTCTGAAAGACTGCTTTCAAGGATATTAGGTGACTTCATGAATATTAAATTCGGAGGTGTTGATTTAAGAATCGACAAGGGTAAAATCAGGAGAAGGAAATTCCATAAGAAATTCCTCCAAGAATTCGAATAGATAGAAGGTATAACATCGAACATAATATACGTCACTCAAAGAAGAATTCACTCTTTCTTGAATGACTCCAAAACAGGCTCTTTGTCAAACAACACAATTTGACAAAGAGCCTGTTTTCTCAAAAAATAAATAAAACCTGTTAATAACAGGTTTTCAATGGAGCTGGTGGTCAGAATCGAACTGACAACCTGCTGATTACAAGTCAGCTGCTCTACCATTGAGCCACACCAGCAAAATAGTGGCGACCCAGAAGGGACTCGAACCCTCGACCTCCGGCGTGACAGGCCGGCACTCTAACCATCTGAGCCACTGGGCCACAAATAAAAATGGTGGGAACAATAGGGATCGAACCTATGACCCTCTGCTTGTAAGGCAGATGCTCTCCCAGCTGAGCTATGCTCCCATGTTTGTGATGTTGCTATTCAATTAAAATGGTGACCCCTAGGAGAATCGAACTCCTGATACCACCGTGAAAGGGTGGTGTCTTAACCGCTTGACCAAGGGGCCTTGTAATGGCGACCCAGAAGGGACTCGAACCCTCGACCTCCGGCGTGACAGGCCGGCA
>JASDTM010000178.1:1893-7697 GCA_041891535.1 Clostridiaceae bacterium | reverse complement strand
GGGTAGTTATAGTAAAGCAGGTGGCAGGACAAGGTGCCATGTATGATACCATGTTGTTTTCCAACGAACCTTCAGGCACTGACGGAGTATCGATTATAGACATGAAATGCATGCCTGCTGTATTATCCCCTAATGAATACAGAGACGGTGCAATTAGAGCCATGTCATAGGAGGATTGATGGGTATAGGACCTTCAACAAAGGAGACAAGTCTTCACCATTTCAGAGATCCGCTTTTAAATGTGGTTTCAGAGGATACGGATGTAGATCTTTTGGGAATCATAATAGCTGGAACTCCTGATGCATATGAGGAGAAGGTGCTTGTCGGCAGGCGTACTGCACAGTGGTTGGAATCCATGAGGGCTGACGGGGTCATTGTCTCCATGGATGGCTGGGGAAATTCACATGTGGATTTTGAAAATCTCTTCAGCGAAATAGGGAAAAGGGATATTCCAGTAGTTGGAATAACCTTCAATGGTATCCAGGGCAAGTTTGTTGTGACTAATAAGTATATGGATACAATTGTGGACATTAATAAATCACATCAGGGAATTGAAACCGAGGTAGTCGGTGAAAACAACATCGACGGAACTGACGCAAGGAAGGCTTTGGCAATATTAAAGCTTAAAATGCGAAGGAAGAAAGCAGGTATTTAAAAACATCAAATAATTCGGACTGATACAAACTTCAAAATAATAAGTTTTTTATACCTGAAAATGTTAAAAAATAAACAAAAGTTACGGTTTTAGTTATGATTCAGTCAGTTAAGACTGAGAAAGGAAGGGGAAATAGTGAAAATCGTAAAGAGCATCAATGCTGTTGACTCACATACAATGGGGGAACCGACAAGAATAGTAGTGGGAGGAATCCCGAATATTCCAGGAACAAGTATGCCTGAGAAGAAACAGTACCTAATTGACAACTTAGATCATATCAGAACAGCCATAATGCATGAACCAAGAGGACATAATGACATGTTTGGTTCAATTCTTACTGCAGCCTGCAATCCAGACGCTGATTTTGGAATCATCTTCATGGATGGCGGAGGATATCTTAACATGTGCGGCCACGGCTCAATCGGAGCTGCAACTGTGGCAGTTGAAACAGGAATTGTTGAAAGACATGAACCTTTGACAACTGTAAAAATGGAAGCACCTGCAGGCCTTATAGAAGCCAGGGTAAAGGTAGACGGAGGAAGAGCCACTGAGGTTTCCTTCACAAACGTACCTGCTTTCCTATACATGGAGAATGCAGAAGTTGAATTAGAGGGTTATGGAAAAGTAGTTTTCGACATATCCTTCGGAGGTTCATTCTTTGCCATAGTTAAATCAACCTATGCTGGAGTGGAAATCAAACCAGAAAACTGTACTGAGCTTAAAAAATTCGGTATAGCGTTAAGAAATAAGATAAATGAAGAAATCAAAGTTCAGCATCCTACATTAAGCCATATCAAGACTGTTGATCTGGTTGAAATATATGGGGAGGCAGTTAATCCAGTGGCAAACTACAGAAACGTAGTTATATTCGGTGCAGGTCAGGTGGATCGTTCACCATGTGGTACCGGAACCTCTGCTAAAATGGCAGCTCTTTATAAAAAGGGACTGCTTGGATTGAATGAAGAATTTATATATGAAAGTATCGCAGGGACCTTGTTTAAAGGCAGAATCCTGGGCGAAACAAAAGTCGGAGAATATGATGCAGTAATACCTGAAATAACAGGCAGTGCATTTATTACCGGTTATAACCACATGGTCATTGATGATTCAGATCCATTAAAATTTGGTTTTACCTTATAGGAGGAAAATATGATAACAGCGATTCTAGGAGCATTAGGTGCCTTGACGGCATGGTTTGGAGTTTTATTTGGTTTAGACATATATAAAAATAAGGATAATCTTGAAAAAGATACTTCTTTCTGGATTTCCGGAGGAATTGGAGCATTCACCAACTTCTTTGATACACTTGGTATTGGTTCCTTTGCACCTACCACTGCACTTTTGAGATTCTTCAAGCAGACAAAGGACAGAGTACTTCCAGGTACACTTAACGTATCCTGTACTATGCCGGTTGTTTTTGAAGCATTCCTGTTTATTTCAGCCATCAACGTTGAAATTATAACTCTTGTTTCAATGCTTGCCGCTGCAACAATCGGAGCATACTTCGGAGCAGGACTAATATCCAAGCTTCCTGAAAGAAAGATCCAGTTGATCATGGGTATTGCACTTTTAGCTACTGCTTTCATGATGTTTGCAAGCATAATGGGTTGGATGCCAGGTGGCGGAGAAGCCCTTGGACTAACTGGAATGAAGCTTATAGTTGGTATTGTTGGTAACTTTATACTAGGTGTTTTAATGACAGCTGGTATAGGACTATATGCACCTTGTATGGCACTTGTTTATTTCTTAGGCATGAGCCCTAAGGTTGCTTTCCCAATCATGATGGGATCCTGCGCATTCTTGATGCCTGTTGCTTCAGCTAAGTTCATAAAAGAGCAGGCTTATAACAAAAAAGCTTCATTGGCTATTACAATAGGTGGACTGGTTGGTGTTGCCCTTGCATTCTACATAGTTAAGGAAATGCCTCTATCAGTTCTTCGTTGGTTGGTTATAGCAGTTGTTCTTTATACTGGTGGAACTCTTCTATACTCTTCAACTAAACCTGCTACAGTTCACGAAGTTGCTGAGGTTGAAAAAGCCGTATAATATTTGACAAAGATTACCCCCTGTATTAGAATCATTGGGAAGACGTTGATGAAAGAAAAGTAGTAAAAAAGATCTGCAAAGGAAGATAGCTCCACCGACTGAAAGAGCTGTTCTGAATCTTCTTACGAATCCCGCTTTTGGAGTCTGCAATGAACTTGCACGTTGGTCACGTTATAACCTTAAAGGCTTAACAGCAAATTTGGGTGGTACCACGGCTTTCGTCCCTTGGAGGAAAGCCGTGTATTTATTTTTTGTCATGACTTTACAGGTAGTCTTTAGAACTTGTAGAAATTAATATAAAATTAAGTTAATTCGGAGAAATTTTGGAGGGAACATGAGTAAGAAGGAAACTGAATTCGTAAAAGAAATCACACCAATGGAAGAGGACTTTTCCAGATGGTACACAGATGTAGTATTAAAGACTGATATGGTAGACTATGCGCCTGTTAGAGGCTGTATGGTCATTAAGCCTTATGGATACTCACTTTGGGAGAATATCCAAAGGGTTATGGACAGAAGATTCAAGGAAACCGGCCATGAAAATGCATATTTTCCGGTAGTTATACCAGAATCCTTCTTAAAGAAGGAAGCATCACACTTTGAAGGCTTTGCACCAGAAGTGTTATGGGTTACCCATGGTGGAGACGAAGAGCTTCAGGAAAGACTTTTCATCAGACCTACTTCAGAGACAATAATCAACTACATGTATGCAAAATGGATAAGCTCATACCGTGACCTGCCGGTTTTAATGAACCAGTGGTGTAACGTCATAAGATGGGAGAAAACCACAAGACCTTTCTTAAGAACTTCTGAATTCCTTTGGCAGGAAGGACATACCTGTCATGAAACAAAGGAAGAAGCTTGGGAAGAGACAAGGAGAATGCTTGAGGTATACCGCCAGGTTGCTGAAGATGAAATGGCTATGCCGGTAATCAGAGGTAAGAAGAGTGCAAAGGAAAGATTTGCAGGGGCAGATGAGACTCTTACAATGGAAGCCATGATGCATGACGGTAAGGCTCTGCAGGCTGGAACCTCACACTTTTTAGGACAGAACTTCAGTAGAATGTTTGATATTAAATTCCAGGGAAGAGATGGTCAGGAACAGAACGTCTGGACAACTTCATGGGGAACTTCAACAAGACTTATAGGTGGTCTTGTCATGACTCATGGAGATAACAGGGGACTTGTAATGCCTCCTAACGTTGCTCCAACTCAGGTTATAGTAATTCCAGTGGCACAGCATAAGGCTGGTGTCATGGAAGCAGCTGACAAGCTGTTCATGGAACTTAAAAAAGACTTCAGAGTAAAAATGGATGACAGGGACAACTACAGCCCAGGCTGGAAGTTCAATGAATGGGAAATGAAGGGTGTGCCTGTACGTATTGAGTACGGTCCAAGAGACATTGAGAATAATACAGTAGTTTTAGTCAGACGTGATACTTTGGAAAAACAGACTGTATCCAGGGATAACTTAAACGAGACAATAGCAAATCTTTTAAAAGAAATCCAGACTAACATGTTCAACACAGCATTGAAGAGATTAGAGGATAACACCTTTGAATTCACTAAATATGAAGACTTCGTTGATGCTTTCAAGGAAAAGAGTATCTTTGCAAAGGTTATGTGGTGTGAGGATCAGGAATGTGAGGATCAGATGAAAGCTGACACAGGCGCATCAATCCGTTGCTTACCTGAAAAACAGGAACATCTTGCAGACACATGTATCTGCTGTGGAAAGCCGGCTAAGACAATGGTCTACATGGCTAAGGCTTACTAGAATATAAAAATTGAATGGCACCTGTACACATAACAGTTATGAAGTACAGGTGCCATTTTTAAAAAACAACATTTCAACAACTGAAGAAAGGGGAGACATTAAAATGAAGATGAAAAAGATGCTTATACCAACTTTAAGGGATGTACCTTCTGATGCTGAGTCCATGGGACATAAGCTTTTAGTCAGGGGAGGATTCATAAGAAAGACAAACTCAGGTTTATTTACTTATCTTCCTTTGGGTGCCAAGGTCCTTGAGAATATTGAAAAGTTGGTTAAAGATACCCTGGATGAAGAAGGATTCCAAGAGGTAATTCTACCATCCATTGCCACAATGGATACTCTTGAATCCACAGGAGCAGACAAGGAATATGGCTCAGAGCTTTTCAAATTCAGAGACAGAAACAGCATATCAAACCTTCTAATACCATCCTATGAAGAAACAGCAATTGAAACAATAAAGGCAGATCTTAAAAGCTATAAACAGCTGCCACTAAGACTATACACAATATCTTCAAGATTCAAGGATGAGGAAAGACCAAGGCTTGGACTTACTAGAACAAGGGAATTTAAAACTTGTGATGTATTCTCCTTTGACAAGGATGAAGAATCTGCAAGTCAAACCTCAGGTCACATTTCAAATGCATTCGAATCGATTTTCAAAAAGCTAGAACTAAACCCTGTAAAAGCAGATGCACATCCTGGTTTAAACGGAGTCAATGCTCATAAATATATAACACCACTTGATTTAGGCGAAGAGACAGTATGGTTCAATAAAGATGAATCCAATGCTGCAACAGATGATGTGGCAAGAGTTCATCTTGAATATGGGGAAAATGATATATCCATGGAGGAACTTAAATGGATGGAGACACCCGGATGCATCACCATTGACGATGTTTCAGAATATCTTAAGGTACCTGCCAGCCACTGTGCAAAAGCCATGGATCTTATGGTGAAAAATAAGCCCGTTTTGGTTATGATTCCCGGGGACAGGGAGCTTTGTATGCCAAAGCTGACAAAGTATCTTAAGGTGACAGAAAAAGATATTGTCATGATGATGGATCATGAAATAATAGAACTCTTTGGTTCAAAACCTGGCTTCACTGGTCCTAAAGGTATCAAAGCAGGTGTAAGAATTATCCTTGATGAAAGAGTCACCAAGATGAAAAATCTTGTCATCGGAACAAACGAAGTAAATTCCCACTTTATAAATGCAAACTTCGGAAGGGATTTTGAAGGGGAGATTGCAGAGGACCTTGTTCAAATAAGTGATGGGGATATTAATAAAGATACAAAGGAACCGTTAAAAAGTATTAAAGGAACTTC
>JASDTM010000178.1:1217-1883 GCA_041891535.1 Clostridiaceae bacterium | reverse complement strand
AACTTCAATAGCGAGATTCACCAATACCTCAGACAATCTTTCCAAAGCGCTTAAAGCTACTTTCTTAAATGAAAATGGGAAAGAGCAGTTTCCAATTGTGGGAAGCCATAGTCTAGGAATTTCAAGAATAATGAATGTTATTGCAGACCTTCATTATGATGAAAAGGGAATTATCTGGCCAACAGAAATAGCACCTTTTAAAGTAATAATCACCATAGTCAATACAAAGGTTGAAGAGCAAAATAACCTGGCGTTTAAAATTTATGATGAATTAAAGTCGAATGGAATAGAAGTTCTTTTAGATGACAGGGATGAAAGGGCAGGAGTTAAATTCAATGACAGGGATCTCATCGGTATACCTTACAGAATAACTGTTGGTAAGGGTGCCCCTGAAGAAATTGTAGAATTTTCACTAAGAAATGAAATGATTAACTACAATATCACTGCAACAGAAGCATTAGACAAAATTTTAGGATAAAAAACATAAAAGACAAGGATTAGCCTCGTTTTTGAAGTAAATCCTTGTCTTTCCATTTAATGTAATTGAACTTAAAACTCATTATAACTCTTGAACATTAGGAGTTTTCCTTAAGTGCCTTTGCACATTCTTCCAGTTGATTCATTGTCTGGGACAGGCCCTTTTCCATGTTCTCAGGGATGATGGAC
>JASDTM010000178.1:0-1207 GCA_041891535.1 Clostridiaceae bacterium | reverse complement strand
ATACTGCTATTTCAAATAAAAGATGATTTATTATTCTTGTGGTATTTTCATCTATTTTCTCAAATGTGATTTTCTCTAATGAAACAACCTGAGGTCCGTCCGGATTTTCAATCTCAAAGGTTTGGATAATCAGCTCATCTTTTTTAACCGTGTGGAATACTCCGAAGAAGTATACTTCAATACCTTCATAGTTATAGTTAAGGTGTCTGAAGGAACCTCCGGCTTCAGGATGGAATTTAATTACTTTGTTTTTAAAACCTGGTCCAGTCCACCAGATCTCCATTAATTCTTTTTCTGTATAGCATCTGAAGCAATCAGATATATTGGCGTCAACAATGGTTTCAGCGTAAACATTATTGCCTTCTGAATCAATATTAAGAGTTAATTTTGCCATTTATAATCCCTCCAATTGAATGAGTACATTCCCTTGATGTTATAATATTGATTATAGCCTGTTATTTGAAACAGGGAATGAACTCAGTAAAATATTAACTTAAAAGGTGATTATATGAAAATAGGATTTATTGGCTTTGGAAATATGGCATCTGCAATGGCTCAGGGTATGGTTAAATCGGAAAGATATGCTCCTGAGGATATTACTGTTACTGCAAAGCACTATGAAGGGCTTAAGGGAAGAGCTGAAAAACTTAAGATAAATTATTCCACTGATAACATCAAGGTTGCAGAAGAGTCAGACATTCTTTTCCTTTCTGTGAAACCATATCTTTATAAAGAAGTCATTGAAGAAATCAGGGATTTTGTCAAAGAGAACACAGTTATTGTAACCGTGGCGGCAGGTATATCCACACAGGATGTGGAGGATATGTTCGGAAAACAGGTAAAGGTCATTAGGACAATACCAAATACACCTGCACTGGTTAATCAGGCAATGACACTTTATTACCCAAATGCTTTGGTAACTGAAGAAGAAACCAAAACTGTAAGAAGGATACTTGAGAGCTTTGGAAGAGCAGAATTAATCCAGGAAAAACAGTTTGACGGACCTGGATCAATGACAGGCTGCTCACCTGCTTTCATATTCATGTTAATGGAAGCCATGGCAGATGCAGCTGTATTGGAAGGAATGGAGAGAAAGAAAGCATATACTTTAGCTGCACAAACTGTAAAAGGTTCAGCTGAAATGCTACTTCTTTCAGGACTTCATCCAGGTGAGCTAAAAGACATGGTTACCAGTCCAGGAGGAACA
>JASDTM010000177.1:0-7727 GCA_041891535.1 Clostridiaceae bacterium | reverse complement strand
AAAAATATCCCGGAATTAATTAAGGAGAATTACAACTCCTTGGATAATCATGGAAAAGACTGCATTAAATGAGGCAGCTGTGAAAGCAAGTGCCCATTCTCAGTTCCTGTCAAGGAGAATATGGATAAAGCTGTGGAAATATTCGGGAAGTAGTATGTTATAGATGTCATATATTTTTAGGGACAGTCTCAGTTTTGGGATTGTCTTTATTTTTTTCTCATCAATTTTGCAAGAAGGGGTGAATTGAAGATTAATTTCATGAGAGTTACTTTACAAAGGAATCAAAGACTATTGAAATAAACAGGTACCTGTTGTATAATAAAATTATAACAGGTACCTGTTTAAAAAAATCAAGGAAGTGGAAGTTAATGAATAAAGAAGAAGCAATGCTTAATTCAATGGATAGAGTTATGAGAATACTTAGGAGAAGACCTCAAGACAAACAGCACCTGGGTAGAGGTGTATATAGGCTTCTAAGAAGAATAAATGAGAATGATGGGATAACTACAAGAGAGCTTGCAGAGTTACTGGGGATGAGGACTTCATCCTTGAATGAGAGACTATCAAGGTTAGAGCAGGAGAATATAATTTCCAGGGAAAGGGATCCAAAGGATCAGAGAGTATTTATTGTAAGGCTCAATGAGAGCGGTGTTGAACTTTTAAATGAGATCAATGAGGAAAGAAGGCAGATGAACAGCCTTATCGGAAAGATACTTACAGATGATGAAATAGAAAAAATGACCAATCTTGCAATTAAGCTTGGAGATGGGTTGTCATTGATGACAGAAGATGAGAAAGGTGATGCTTAGTGGAAAATGGATTTGGCAGGAGAAACAGTAAATTTCTTTCACCAGATGAACTGGCTGAAAAGCCAATTGTTACAATTCCTATTTTAAAAAGGATTTTTGGATATATTAAGCCATATTTATTTAAAATGGCTTTGGTGTTAATTCTGATATTGGTATCCTCATATATGAGACTTTTGCCAGTGGTATTTACGGGAAAGATAATAGACGAAGGACTAATAAGAAATGATTTAAATGCGCTTATAAGGTTTATTGGCTTATCAATTGCAGTGACTTTAGGTGCAAATCTAATTGGAGTATTAGAGAGCTATTTGAATACCTGGATCGCACAAAACCTCACCTTTAACTTGAGAAATGAGATGTTCAGGCATCTTCAGTCAATGTCCCACAGATTTTTTACTGAGAATAACCAAGGGGATATTATTACAAGAATGACAAGCGATATTTCAGGGGTGCAGCAGATCATGACTGGTACACTTACAGGGATTATATCCAATTTAATAACTTTGATAGTAGCTATTGTTACAATGGCTAGGATTAATATTCCGATGACTATAGTAGGGTTACTTCTGATACCCTTATTTATCTTCCCTGCAAAAATTGTTGGTAAGACTAGATGGGGTCTTACCAGAGAGGCTCAGGAAGGACAGGATAAGATCAACACTATTCTATCTGAAACAATGTCTGTAAGTGGCCAGCTGTTAGTCAAGCTGCATAACAAAGAAGACTTTGAACTTGAAAGGTATTGCACAGCAAATAAAAGAATGACTGATCTTAATATCAAAGAAACCATGGCCGGCAGATGGTTCAGAGTAGCCATTGGTACCTTTTCTTCAGTAGGACCAATGGCAATATACCTGGTTGGTGGCATACTTATGATCAGAAATGGTGAAAATATAACCGTTGGAGACATTACAATCCTTGTTGCCCTCCTTGGCAGAATCGACAAGCCGGCTAATTCACTCCTGGGTCTTCAGGTTGATTGGATAAGATCCATGGCACTCTTCAACAGAATATTCCAGTATTTGGATATCAAACCAGAAGTTGAAAATCATGTTAACCCAATTATTCCGGAGAGGATTGAAGGGAATATTAATTTCAAGAATGTCAGCTTTGGCTACAGTGAAGATAGACCAATTATCCAGAACCTGAACTTCAGTGTTGAAAAAGGAAAGAGCGTTGCGATTGTTGGCAGGTCTGGAGCAGGTAAAAGCACAATAGTAAATCTCATACCAAGACTTTATGATGCTACAGTAGGTATTATTGAGCTGGATGGGATTAACTTAAAAGAGCTTGATTTAGGATTTTTAAGAAGCAATATCGGCATGGTTACTCAGGATACTTATTTGTTCAACTCAACTATTAAGGATAATCTTTTATATGCCAATAAAAACGCTACCTTTGAAGAAATAGTTGAAGCCTGTAAAAAAGCTGATATCCATGACTTTATAGTAAATACTACTGATGGATATGACACTATTGTAGGAAACAGGGGGCTGAAGTTATCAGGTGGAGAAAAACAGAGGCTGTCCATTGCAAGGGTTTTGTTAAAAAAACCAAGTATAATAATATTCGATGAAGCCACATCTTCTTTGGACTCCATATCTGAGAGCAATATTCAAAGAGAGATCATGAGTCTGATTTCTAACAGAACCTCTTTGATCATAGCTCACAGGCTTTCCACAATTCTTTCAGCAGATGAAATAATTGTGGTAAACGAGGGTAGGATTGCTGAAAGAGGCAGTCATTTCGAGCTTTTATCAAAGGGTGGACTATATACTGAGCTTTATGAGACTCAGTTTAAGATAAATGAAGAAATTGATGGGATTGCCGGTTAATACCGGCAATTATTGTAGTAAGCCGACTTAATAATTGGTAAGATTAATTTAATTATTAAATTGCAAAAAAAAGAAGGGAGTATCCATGGTCAAGATTGCAGTAATTGTTCCAGAAGATCTGGTAGACTTTGCAAGGGTTGCAGCATCAGAATTCGATGAGAAAATTAGTATAATTGGTGGTTCAATGAACGTTGGACTTGATCTTGCCAAGGAATATGATGCAAAAGGATTTGATGTCATAGTTGCAAGGGGAGGTACCCAACTTCTATTAAAAAACAGTGGTATAAGTATCCCAACGGTTCCTATTCCAATCACAGTTACCGATGTATTCAGTGCGATTAAAGAAGCAGAGAAATACGATAAGAATATTGTAATTCTTGCCTTTAATAATATGCTTGCAGCCAGCGAAAGCTTTATTAAAATCTCCGGGAATAACTACCAGTTGATTCAGGTATCAAATGAAGATGATGTGGATAAGAAGATGGCGGAGCTGGCTTCTAAAAAGGTCAAGGTGGTTGTAGGCGGCGGAGTACTGTCAAAATACAGCAAAAAGTATGGAATTAAAACCATAGTTTTTAAAACGGGAAAAGAAGCTATAGTAAGCGCTATAGAAGAAGCACTGAGGGTTGTTGCAACCACAAGAGAAGAAAATAAGAAATGGGAAAGATTCAAAACAATAGTTGAGAACTCCAATGATGGTGTAATTTCCGTTGATAAGGATGGGTATATCAGTATATTCAATCAGGCAGCAGAGAATCTTCTTAAGATAAATGGTAGTGAGGCAATTGGAAAGCACGTAGATCATGTATTACCTGAGCTTGAACTGACTGAGACCATATTCTCCGGCTTGGAGGAAATGGACACAATTAAGAATATAAATGACAGAAAAATCATGGTATCCAATATTCCAATCAAGGTCGGGGATGAGGTTGTCGATGCAGTATCAATGCTCCAGGACGTTCGGAAAATTCAGCAAATGGAAGAAAAAATACGTCGTGAAATAACCTCTGCCGGATTCAGCGCAAGATATACCTTCAAGGACATAATTGGAGTCAGTAATGAATCCAAGGAAACCATAAGAATTGGCAAGGAATATGCCAAGGTAAATTCCACCATTCTAATTCAGGGTGAAACTGGAACTGGTAAGGAGGTTATGGCTCAAAGTATCCATAACTACAGCGAAAGAGCAAAGGGTCCTTTTGTTGTTGTGAACTGTGCAGCACTGCCTGAGAATCTATTGGAATCAGAGCTATTTGGATATGCTCCCGGATCCTTTACTGGTGCAGACAGAAAAGGTAAGAGGGGATTGTTCGAGCTTGCCCATGGAGGAACAATTTTCTTGGATGAAATAAGTGAAATCAATCCCTTGATACAAGGAAGACTACTCAGAGTTCTTCAGGAAAAACAGGTTATGAGAATCGGAGATAATAAGGTTATACCTGTAAATATCAGGGTTATAGCTGCAACTAACAGAAACCTGTATGAGCTTGTGTTACAAAGAAAATTCAGAGAGGACTTGTACTACAGAATAAATGTATTAAACATAGTGATGTTGCCTCTTAGAAGAAAAAGAGAGGATATACCTCTGATAACCAACCACTTCATTAAATATTACAGTGAGAATCATGGTAAGCCTTTTATAAAAATCACAGATGAGGCATTTGAATATTTAAAAGGCTATGACTGGCATGGAAATATCAGAGAACTGCGAAACTTCGTAGAAAGGCTCATGGTAATATCCAAAAAAACTGTAATAGATAAGGATGATATAAGAGATAAATATTTAATTCCACACTATAATTACAGCGAAGACCGGACAGTAAGTTATAGCACTGTAAGAAGGGGTTTACAGGATAAATGGGAGCCTGACGGGAATGCAGAGGAGTATGGTACAAGTCGGGGAAAGGATACACAGCTAGACAGGCATGTGGTTCATGAACCTGAGGCTGAACAATTAAGGAAAGTGTTGTTGGCAAACAAGGGTATTATTAACTATGCAGCTAAGGAGCTTGGAATTTCCAGAACAACGCTGTGGAGAAAAATGAAAAAGTTTGGCATTGAAGTAGATGAACTGGATCTGTTTAAATAATCGGAAAATAATATTTTTTATCAGATAATATTGAAGTCACCATGCATTTTGCATGGTTTCTTTTTTTGCTGTGGAACACGTTTTGTAACGCTAATGTTTCAATGGGGTTGCACTAATTGAAACATCATTGTTGCGGATTTGTATGAGATTATGAAAAACAGGCTATATCAAGAGAAAAACGGTTTATTGATAGTTGGCATGTTATTTGCTTATTTAAGTAGCAATCGTTTACTAGTTTTGATCAAGGGGACTAAAATGGAAAACAAATTTATTGATCTGAGATCCGATACAGTTACACAGCCTACTCAAGAAATGAGGGAGGCTATGTATCATGCTGTAGTGGGTGACGACATCATGGGAGAGGATCCCACTGTAAGGGAGCTTGAGGAGCTTTCTGCAGAATATCTTGGAAAAGAAGCATCGCTTTTTGTAACATCAGGAACATTAGCCAATCAAATTGCTGTAATGGCAATGACTGAGAGAGGAGACGAAGTTATAGTCGGAGACACCTCTCACATATTTAACTTAGAAGTAGCAGGACTTGCAGCACTGTCACAGGTGCAGGTAAGACAGCTTGAAGTGCCAAATGGGATTTATGATATTGAAAAAATGAAGGTATTAATCAGAGAACCTGGAATTCAAAATGCAAGGACTTCTCTGATTTGTATAGAGAATACTAATAACCTTAATGCAGGTTTTGTAGTGCCAATCGAAAATATCAATGCTGTATGCAAGTTGGCTAAAGAAAAGGGTATTGGTGTCCATTTGGATGGAGCCAGGATATTCAATGCTGAGGTGGCATCTGGTGTTCCTGCTAAGGAAATTGCAAAGAACGTAGACACTGTGTTATTTGCTTTGACCAAGGGTCTTGCAGCACCATTTGGAGCAATCCTTGCCGGAGATAAGGCATTCATAGAGAAAGCTCGTTGGATAAAACAAAGACTGGGCGGAGGCTTCAGACAAGCAGGATTCATGGCAGCGCCGGGAATTGTTGCCTTAAAAACCATGATACCAAGAATAAGTGAGGATCACTATAATGCTCAGGTACTTGGTAAGGGCTTGGCAGATATAGAAGGGCTCAAGGTTGATGTATCAAGGATACATACCAATATAATTACAGGTTCAGTTGAGAATCTAGGTATTACTATCGAGGAATTTTTATTAAAGCTCTTTAATAAGGGGATAAAAGCAAAGAGGATATCACATACATCCTTCAGAATGGTAACCCATTATGGTATTGGAGAAAAAGAAGTTAATACTACGATTAAAACTGTCGAAGAAATAATCACGAATATTTAGGGGGGATAAATTGGACAGAAGGGCATATCTACAAGTGCCGGGACCTACGAATGTTCCGGACAGGATACTCCGCACATTGTCGATGCCATTGATTAACCACAGAGGACCTGAATTTGAGGAGCTCTTGGTTTATTGCATCGATGGATTAAAAAGAGTATTTAGGACTACTAATGACGTATTGATTTTCCCAAGCTCCGGAAGCGGAGGCTTGGAATCGGCCATCGTGAATCTATTGTCACCAGGTGACACAATTGCCGTCGTAAGCCTTGGTGTTTTCAGCGAAAGAATGGGTAAAATAGCTGAATCCTATGGTGTGAATGTAATTCGAATTGAAAAGGAGTGGGGTGAGGCTGTAAAGGCTGAGGATGTGGCAAAGGTATTAAATGAAGATACTGACAAGAAAATAAAACTTGTTTGCCTGCCACAGAATGAGACTGCAACCGGAATAAGCAATGATATTGAGGCTGTTGGAAAAACAATGAAGGAGTCTGGACACCCGGCATTACTGGTTGTAGATGCAGTTAGTTCTCTTGCCTGTCTGCCATTTGAAATGGATGCCTGGGGTGTGGATGTAGCTGTTTCAGCATCACAAAAGGGATTCATGCTGCCCCCTGGCATGAGCATGGTTGCTCTAAATGAAAAAGCATGGAAACTTAACGAGACTGCAAAACTCCCAAAATGGTACTGGGACTATAAAGCAGTAAAGGCCAAGCTGGAAGAGAAGCAAATGCCTTATACACCACCAACCACATTACTATTTGGCCTGAAAGAAGCAATAAACATGCTTGAGGAAGAAGGGCTTGAGAATGTTTGGGCAAGGCATAAAATGCTGGGTGACTCAACACGAAATGCATTAAAGGCAATGGGACTTAAGATATTTGCCGAGAACGGGTATGAATCAGATACTATTACAGCTGTTTATCTCCCAGAGGGGATAAAATATAAAGAAATAGCTGAATTATTAAGGACGAAATACGGATTGGTCATTGGAGGAGGCCTTCAGAAAATCCAGGGTAAGATTATGAGAATCGGTCACCTTGGATCACTGCACGAACTGGAGATATATGCCATTTTAGGTGCAATTGAAATGGGCCTTTATGAATTAGGATACAAGGTGGAGCTTGGTACTGCAGCGAGGGCAGTGGCAAATACAATCTTGGAAATTAAAGAATAATTTAGAGTTTAAAAATTCAATATTGAAGTTTACGAAAGAATTTAGAAATCCTTTAAAATAAAAAACCAAATTAAAAGGGGGAATTAGTAAATGTTAGAATCCTTAGCAGCGAATATTGGAGTAATATCGCTGGTAGCGCTAGTTATTGCAATTGTTGTCAGTATTTGGAAAAATGTCAACCTGGGAATATTGTCCCTTGCCTTGGCATATATCATTGGAGTCCTCATTGGAGGCATGAAGCTTAAGGATCTTATTGCCGGATACCCAAGCAGCTTACTGCTTACCCTGGCCGGAGTAACCTTCCTTTTCGGTATTGCACAGACTAATGGCACCTTGGATAAGGTAACTAAGTATTCTGTTAAATTAGTTAAAGGTAAAGTTGCATTAATACCAATCGTTCTGTTCTTCCTTGCATTCATTTTGTCCTCCTTAGGACCTGGGCAGATATCAATATCAGCACTTTTGGCAGCACCATCAATGGTATTGGCAGCAGAGGTCGGAATACCACCACTTCTTATGGC
>JASDTM010000176.1:0-7820 GCA_041891535.1 Clostridiaceae bacterium | reverse complement strand
GGGCAAGGTTGATAAGTATATCTCAGATCTGGAAGCCATAGTAAAGACGATAGATTCAAATCAAGAATTCAAGGATCTTATTAAGCATCCAGAATTTACTACAAAAGAAAAAAAGAAGACCTTCATTTCCATTTTCAAGGGGAAAATAGATGAGGATCTTTTAACCTTTTTATTAATCCTTGTTGAAAAAGACAGGATACTGTTTCTTAATGAAAAAGTGGATGAGCTTAAAAAGATTGATCTTGAAAATAAAGAAACTATTATTGCCAAGATTACTTCTGCAAAGCCGCTTAAGGAATACCAGAGAGATGCCTTGAAGGATAAGATAAGTAAAAAATACAACAGAAAAGTCATCCTGGCTGAAACCGTTGATCCAAACATCATTGGTGGTGTGATCATCAGAATCGGGGATGAACTTATCGATGGCAGTGTGAGAAATACTCTGGATGAATTGAAAATCCAGATGACCTCCACGAATGAGAGGAACCTGGGATGATAATTAAACCTGAAGAGATTACGTCGGTAATTAGACGTGAAATCGAAAGATTCGATAAAAAAATAGAAAAAGTTGATTCTGGAACCATTGTACAGATTGGTGATGGTATTGCCAGGGTCTACGGACTTGATGACTGTATGGAAGGTGAGCTGTTAGAGCTTCCAGGCGGTCTTAATGCCATGGCATTAAACCTTGAATATGATAATGTGGGCTGTGTTCTTTTAGGAAACAGCAGAGGTATCAAGGAAGGGGATTTTGTTAAAAAGACCGGTAAAATAGTTGAAGTTCCAGTTGGCGAGAACATGATCGGAAGAGTTGTAAATGCTCTTGGAGAATCCATAGACGGAAAAGGACCAATAGAGCATTCAGCATATAGGCCAATTGAAGTTCAGGCTCCAGGTGTAATAAACCGTAAGTCAGTATCTGTTCCACTGGAAACCGGTATTAAAGCCATTGACTCCATGGTACCAATCGGAAGAGGACAAAGAGAGCTTATTATCGGTGACAGACAGACTGGTAAAACACAGATTGCACTAGATACCATACTTAACCAGAAGGGTAAGGATGTTATTTGTATTTATGTTGCCATCGGACAAAAGCAGAGCAGTGTTGCCAATATATACAATATATTATCTAAAGCAGGAGCCATGGACTACACGATTATAGTTTCAAGCTCAGCTGCAGAGGCTGCACCACTTCAATATATAGCACCATATACTGGCTGTACCATAGGCGAATACTTCATGGACAAGGGAAGAGACGTTCTTATTGTATATGATGATTTAAGTAAGCATGCAGTAGCATACAGAACAATGTCACTTCTGCTCAGAAGACCACCGGGAAGAGAAGCATATCCTGGAGATGTATTCTACATACATTCAAGACTTTTAGAAAGAGCTGCAAGACTATCTGATGATTTAGGCGGCGGGTCAATGACTGCACTTCCGATTGTTGAGACACTTGCCGGTGATATTACAGCTTATATACCAACAAATGTAATTTCCATAACTGATGGTCAGATATTCCTTCAGTCAGATCTTTTCTATAATGGAATTAGACCGGCAATAAATCCTGGTATATCAGTTTCCAGAGTTGGTGGTAATGCACAGACAAAGGGTATGAAGAAGGTATCTGGAAGATTGAGACTTGATTTGGCACAGTTCCGTGAATTGGAGTCCTTCTCAAGATTTGGAACAGACCTTGATAATACTTCAAAGAGCCTGCTTAATAAGGGTCAGAGAATCGTTGAAGTATTAAAGCAACCACAATATAAGCCGTTGAAGTACGAAAAACAGATTATGATTCTGTTTGCCGTTGTAAATGACATGTTATCAGATATAGAAGTATCGGATATTAAGAGATTTGAAGAAGAATTCTATGATTTCCTTGATACCTACCACAGGGATATTTCAAAAGAAATATCAGCATCAGGTAATCTGGATGATTCAACTCAGCAAAAACTGATTGGAGCAATAGAAGATTTCAAGAAAAATTACTTTGAGTAAAGGAGGCTGACATAATGGCAGGTGTTTCATTATTATCCCTGGTCAGAAGACTGAAGACAGTTACGAGTACCAGAAAAATAACAAGTGCCATGGGACTTGTTGCCACCTCTAAATATCAAAAAGTTAAAAGGCTTTTATCATCCAATGAGGTTCATTTTTCTTCCTTGATTGAGATAATCAGGGATGTATCTTCTGAAGTAGCAGAATCAGATTCCATATTCGTTGCGCATGAAAAAGATAAAACAACTCCTGAAGTTAATAAGAAACTAATTATAATTTTCAATTCTACCAAGGGAATGGTGGGCGGATATAATTCTGAAGTCATGGAGAAAGCTCTTTCAATGATTGAGACTGAAATCCATGTACCATATATATTCACCACAGGAACAAGGGGAATGGCCTTTATAAATAAGTTCATTGCAAAGGAAGGCTCTAAAACTATCAATGTTTCAGATGTACCTTGTTTTAAAAGTACATCTGAATTATTGGAGGAAGCATTGGAGCTATATAAAAAAGGCTATGTCAATGAAGTCCAACTGATTTATACCAGGTATTTATCCCCAGTAAGGACAGAAGTTGTTGCCGAAAGGCTGCTTCCCATAGCTGTGGAAAACTTCAGTCAAATTCCTTCAATAAAAGTTGAAACTGAAAATACAGTGAATACTGAAGGTGGGCCTGGGTTTGAATTCCAACCTCCTGCTGACAAGATGCAGGATAGGATTTTTGGACTTTATCTTAAGGAAAAGCTTTATAATACAGCCTTACATGCAAAAACATCTGAACAATCAGTCAGGATGAGGGCAATGGATTCAGCAACTAAGAATGCTGATGAGATTCTAAGAGACTTGACCAAGCAATTCAACAGATTGAGGCAAAGTACCATAACCCAGGAGATTACAGAGATAGTGGGCGGAGCAGAGGCTCTGAAATAGGAGGAAACATGGCAGATAATGCAGGTAAAATAGTTCAGATAATCGGACCTGTTATAGATATACAATTTAAAAATTCTCACCTGCCTGAAATTTTCAACGCAGTTGAAATCAAGGTTGACAGTGAGAAGATAGTATATGCTGAAGTTGAACAGCATATAGGAGACGAAATAGTCCGTTGCATAGCAATGGAGCCAACCGAAGGTTTAAAAAGAGGTATGGAAGTACTGGACATCGGTGCTCCAATCACTGTCCCTGTAGGGGATAAATGCCTGGGCAGAATATTCAATGTTTTAGGACAGAATATTGATGGAGGTCCTACTGTCTATGCTGATAAGTATCTTCCTATTCACCGTAAGCCACCGACCTTTGAGGAACAGCAGGTTGAGCCTGAAATGTTTGAAACTGGAATCAAGGTTATTGACCTGGTTGCCCCTTATATGAAGGGCGGTAAGGTCGGACTTTTCGGCGGTGCAGGTGTTGGTAAGACAGTTTTAATTCAGGAACTAATCAATAACATTGCAACAGAATCAGACGGTTTATCTGTTTTCACAGGCGTAGGAGAAAGATCAAGAGAAGGTAATGACCTATACCGTGAAATGCAGGAATCCGGAGTTATAAAAAAGACAGCATTGGTATTCGGACAGATGAATGAACCACCGGGAGCCAGAATGAGAGTTGCTCTAACAGGACTTACAATGGCTGAATATTTCAGGGATAAGGGACAGGACGTTCTTTTATTCATAGATAATATATTCAGATTTTCACAAGCAGGATCTGAGGTTTCAGCCTTATTGGGAAGAATACCTTCTGCAGTTGGATACCAGCCAACATTGGCAACTGAAATGGGAGCACTTCAGGAGAGGATAACCTCAACAAAGCATGGCTCAATAACTTCAGTCCAGGCAGTTTATGTACCTGCTGATGACTTGACTGACCCGGCACCAGCCACAACCTTCAGCCATCTTGACTCAACAACAGTTTTGGACAGAAAAATAGTTGAATTAGGTATTTATCCGGCTGTTGATCCTCTGGCATCATCCTCAAGAGTGCTGGATCCATTAGTTGTTGGTGAAGAACATTATAAAACCGCAAGGGATGTAATTGCAGTTCTTGAAAAGTACAGAGAGCTTCAGGATATTATCGCAATCTTGGGTGTTGAAGAATTATCAGATGAAGACAGAGCAGTAGTTGGCAGAGCCCGTAGAATTCAAAGATTCTTCTCACAGCCCTTCAGAGTTGCTGAGCAGTTTACAGGAATGAAGGGTAAGTTTGTTCCAATTAAAGAAACCATCAGAGGCTTCAGAGAAATATTGGACGGATTGCATGACCAGGTACCAGAATCAGCATTCCTGTTTGCAGGAACAATAGATGATGTTTTAGTAAAGGCTGAGGAGTTGAAGAAATAATGGCTTTCAATCTAAAGATAGTCACAGCTGAAAAGATTCTGATTGATGAGGAAGTCACTTCCTTTAAAACCTCAAATGATGATGGAGAATTTCAGATTCTTACAGACCATTCACCTCTGATTTCCTTGACTGTAAAAGGGTTAAGCGAATATATCACTCCAAATGGTGAAAGAAAAACCATTGAAACTGAAGCCGGTGTTTTAAAATTCAAAAACAATTCACTTTTACTCATGACTTCAAATGATGAGGAATTACTGGACCAAGAGGAAGAAAACGAAAGCGAAAGCGAAGATGATGATTCAAAATAATCAGAAATCTATAAAAAGATAGCTTTGTATAAGAAATAAATAAAAGCATAAAAGTCAAACTGAGTTTTTTCAGTTTGACTTTTATTGAATAATTATGTATATTATCATTTAAGAAACTTAGTGAGCAGAAGAGTAATACACCTGTAGGAATAAAGAGAACTCCAATTTGGTGAGATGGAGTATCCGAAATCTGTATGAACATGGCCTGCATAAAGGGGGAGCTGAATAGTGAGGCTCCAACGTGTCCGCACGTTACAGCGGCAGGGCATTTTGTGCCCCATAAGAGAGGGAAACCTCTGAAGTAAAGGTGGTAACACGTTAATTCGTCCTTTTCATCCAATGGGTGGAAGGGGCTTTATTTTTAAAAAAATTTTTGTAGAGGTGTTTGAAAATGAGTAATTATTCAATTGAAACCAAATGTACCCATGCTGGCTATGAACCTGGAAATGGTGATCCAAGGATTGCGCCTATTGTTCAGTCAACTACCTATAAGTATGACAGTGCAGATGAAGTTGCAGCATTATTTGACTTGGCTCAGGCAGGACATATGTATACCAGGATATCAAATCCTACCTCAGGAGTTTTGGAAGGAAAACTTGCAGAATTAGAAGGTGGGGTTGGAGCTCTTGCAGTTTCATCAGGTCAGGCAGCAACCCTTACAGCCATAATCACCATCTGTAATGAAGGTGAGCATTTAGTTGCAATGAATAATCTATATGGAGGAACATATACTCTTATTAACTCAACCTTAAAAAAGTTTGGAATTGATTGTACCTTCGTTGACATAAATGCAAGTGATGAGGAAATAAACAGTGCATTCAAAGATAATACAAAGCTGGTTTTTGGTGAGACAATAGGAAATCCTGGTGTTGAGGTTTTAGATATCGAAAGAATAGCCTCAATTGCCCACAGCCATGGCGTTCCGCTGATAATAGACAATACATTTGCAACACCGATACTTTGCAGACCTTTTGAATGGGGGGCAGATATAGTTACTCATTCTGCTACAAAGTATCTTGATGGACATGCAACAAGTGTTGGAGGAGTCATTGTAGATTCAGGAAAATTCAACTGGAACAACGGAAAATTCCCAAACTTGACGGAAAAGGACCCAAATTATCATGGATTAAGTTATACTGAAGCCTTCAAAGAAGCAGCCTTCATAAGTAAAGCAAGGGTAGTATTCTTAAGAGACATGGGTCAGACCATCAGTCCATTTAACGCATGGTTGATTAATTTAGGTTGTGAGACCCTGGCATTAAGACTTGAAAGACATTCTTCGAATGCACTTAAAGTTGCCAAATTCCTTGAAGGTCATCCAAATGTTGAATGGGTAAGCTATCCAAAGCTTGAATCCTCACCTTCCTATGCATTGGCAGAGAAGTATCTTCCCATGGGTGGTTCAGGAATAATTGCCTTTGGTGTAAGGGGTGGACTTGAAGAGAGTAAAAAATTCATTGACAGTGTTAAATTAGCTTCCTTGGTTGTCCATGTGGCGGATGTAAGAACCCATGTGCTTCATCCTGCAACAATGACACACAGACAGATGTCCAGGGAAGACCAGGAGAAGGCAGGAATAAAAGAAAACATGGTAAGACTTTCTGTCGGAATAGAAAATGTTGAAGATATAATCAAGGATCTTGATACTGCATTAAGAGCCTAAAAGCGGGGGATGGCAATGCCTTTGATAATTTCGCAGGACTTACCTGCAAAATCCATTTTAGATAAGGAAAATATTTTCACCATGAGTGAAAAAAGAGCTTTGACTCAGGATATTAGACCGCTGCAGGTTGCTATTTTGAATCTTATGCCGAATAAAGAAGAAACGGAGCTGCAGCTTCTACGTATGCTTTCCAATACTGCTCTTCAGGTGAAAATAGACCTTATAACAACGGAGAGTTATAAGCCAAAGCATACAGACCAGAACCACTTAAGTAAGTTTTATAAGACTTTTTCACAGATCAAGTCAAACAGATATGATGCAATGATTGTAACAGGGGCTCCTGTGGAGAAATTATCCTTTGAAGAAGTGTTTTATTGGGACGAGCTTAAGGAAATCCTTGAATTTGTAAGGACTAATGTGTTCTCAACAATGTTTATTTGCTGGTCTGGACAGGCGGCACTTTATCATTATTATGGCATTGATAAATATTACCAGGACGAAAAGATATTTGGCGTTTTTGAGTATGAGCTCCTGGGAGACGGAATACTTACCAAAGGCTTTGATACCCCATATTTTGTACCGCAAAGCAGGTATACTAAGACTAAGAAAGAGGATCTTCAAGGGATTAAGGATATTATCGTCTGGGCAGACAGGGAAGACACCGGCATTCAGCTTGCCACCACCAAGGATTATCGGCTTATCTTCAGCTCAGGGCATTGGGAATATGATGAAAACAATCTATACCGTGAATACTTAAGGGATGAAAAACAGGGTTTGAATACAAAGATTCCGGTGAACTATTTCAAGGAGGATGATCCTGAAAAAGGTGTTATTATTAGATGGAAATCACATGGAAATCTCCTATTCTCGAATTGGATCAACCATGTGGTTTATCAAAAGACACCCTTTGACTTAAATGAACTGACAAAGAAAAAGGTGGGAAGGAAGGAATAAATTGGTTAAAAAAGTGAGTATAGGATTGCTGGGCTTTGGAACTGTAGGCAGTGGAGTATACAAAATCCTGACTGAAAACTATAAAAACATCACTGAAAGAATAAAAAGAGATACTGGACAAGAAATTGAAATAAAGATTAAAAGGGTACTCGTAAGAAACAGGAATAAATATGGGGAAATCCTTGAAACCATTGGAACTGAGAATATAGAAGACATTCTTAATGATGAAGAAATCAACATTGTCGTTGAAGTCATAGGAGGCTCAGAACCTGCAATTGGTTATATGAAGTATGCAATGGTGAAGAAGAAAAATGTAGTCACAGCCAATAAAAAGGCTCTTTTCGAAGAAAAGGGCAACCTGGAAGAATTCGCTCTTAAAAATTCAGTTCAATTCAGATATGAAGCGGCAGTGGGCGGGGTTCTTCCAATTGTAAGGGTATTAAAAGAGTCCCAGATTTCTGATGAATTGGAAGAGTTGTCAGCAATAATCAATGGCTCAACAAACTATATTTTAACAAGAACAGCACAGGGAGAGAGCATTGAAGAAGTTATAAAG
>JASDTM010000175.1:0-7861 GCA_041891535.1 Clostridiaceae bacterium | reverse complement strand
CACCTGACATACCAGTTATTATTACAAATTTCATAGTACCGCCCTCCTTTCTTTAATACTTAAATTATAGCATCTATGCCTTGTCAACTTTGTAATATATCCATGAATTCGTCTTTTTTGGGGAACACTCCGAATAAACCACCTGTGTGAATAAAGAGTATATTCTTTGAATCCCTGAATATTGGGTTATCATTCATAAGCTCGGTATAAAGCCCCAGCATTGTCTTGCCAGTGTAAACCGGATCCAGTACAATACCATGTTTTTTACCAAAATCAGCTATGAAGCTCAGCTCCGAAGGTACATTCAAGGCATAGCCTATACCTGCATATCCATCTATAATCGAGAAATCATCCAAGGTTAAATCAGAATACCCTGAGATTTCGCCAAACTCATAGTTTAATTCCATTATTCTGCTGATGAAGTACTCTGCAGTGGATGAAATATTAAACCCAACAATATTCTTATTTGACTCCGTCGCTTTATTTCCAAGTGCCAAGCCAGCAAAGGTACCTCCAGATCCGACAGTTGCAACTACAGTATCAAAAACAGGTAATTCCTTCCCTTCTTGAGACAATATTTCCAAAAATGCATTGTAATAGCCATAGGTACCTATGCCATTTGATGCACCTTCAGGAATGATGTAGCATTTTCTGCCCATTAATCCCTCTTCTTTTTTAATATCCTCCATGATAATCCCACGCCTCTCACTATAGTCCTCCGGGGATATCATTTTGATCCTCGCTCCATACAAATTATCCAAAAGAGAATTGCCATCAAGTTCAGCACCATTATTCCCCCTTAAGACTAAAATGGAGGACAATCCAAGCTTTGCACAAACAGCAGCTGTAGCCCTGCAGTGGTTTGATTGTGATCCACCACAGGTTATCAAAGTATCACAACCCTGTCTTAACGCTTCAGCCACTGAATATTCGAGCTTTCTTATTTTGTTGCCAGAAAAATCCATTCCTGTATAGTCATCACGTTTAATCCATATATTTCTGCCGGTTTCCTTAGATATTACTTCAAGCTTTTCAATTGGTGTCGGCAGGTTTGCCAGCTTTATTTTCTCAGGGACAAATACCTTCATAATCTTCACCTCAGTCTGTCTGATTTTTATACTTATATCCTAACATATTAACAAAAGCCTATTTTAATAAAGGATGTGTTTTGATATTTAAATGGATGCCCCAAAATAATTAAAGGCATCCATTTTTATCCAATATTTACTGTTTTTCTTCTGAATAACAATCAATTCTGTACCATAAAAAATTAGGAGATTTTCCCTATTTACGGAACTTTTTCATTTTGTGTACCTTAAGACCATCTTCCTTGGTATCAGTAATAATAAATCCAAGTTTATTATATAAACGTAGAGCAGGCTTATTTCTATCCAGAACATTTAAAGAAATGCTTTCAATAGTCTCATCTGCAAAGATTATCTTTTCAAGCTCAGTAATAGCTTTAAACCCAAACCCTTGTCCCGTCTTTTCAGGATTTATGATGAATCTTCCAATATGAACATCATTGTTTTCTGACATTACATTTTGGACCATACCAATGAATTCATTGTCATCGTATATAGAATAAGCCCCTTCCAATTTCAGAACCTTTTCCGGAGTCAAGGGATAAGATATCCTGGGTCCCATCCATTGATCCATGAAATCAGCACCTCTTTCATTTGTCCATTCACATAATTGAAGCGCATCTTCAAGCTTAATGTTTTCTACCATCTTAATAGTTCCCATATAACTTCATCCCTGCCTTTTAAAAAAAGCATCAGACCCAGCTGATGCTTTAATATTATTGATTTTTGATTATCTTAATCTTCTCCGACTATTAAAACTTCTGTTTCTAAGTCTACACCTTTTTCTTCTTTAACAGTCTTTTGAACATGGTGTATAAGATCAATAACCGCTTTTGATGTAGCTCCATTCTTATTTATAACAAAGCCACAGTGTTTTTCTGAAACTGCCGCTCCATGGGACTCAAAGCCTCTGAAACCACATTCCTCAATCAACTGTCCAGCAAAATGACCCTCAGGCCTTTTAAAGGTTGAGCCTGCAGATGCTGCCTCAAGTGGCTGCTTATCCTCTCTCATTTGAGTCAATCTGCCTATTTTAGCCTTGATTTCTTCATGGTCACCCTTTATCAGTTTCATCTTGCCTGAAACAACAATATAGTTGTGCTTTTTCACTGCAGAGGTACGATAGCCTAGTTCAAGCTCATGCTTTTCAAGTACTTTAAAATCACCCTCAGGTGTCACCACAGTGACCTCCTCAAGGGTTTCTGACATCTCACCCTTATAAGCCCCTGCGTTCATATAAACAGCTCCACCGAAGGAGCCTGGGATTCCACAGGAGAATTCCATTCCTTTAAGATCATGTTCCAATGCAGCATTGGAAATATCTTTAAGCTGTGCTCCTGTTCCAGCCGTAATCCAAAGGCCATCCACTGTTATATCATTCAAATTTGCAAGCTTAATGACAAGACCTCTTATACCGCCGTCTTTCACCAGAAGGTTAGTACCATTTCCGATGACAAAAATTGGTACTTCATCAATCTTTGCAAGCTCCAATATTTTTCTAAGCTCTTCAGCGGAATCAGGGGATACCAGTATATCGGCAGGGCCTCCAAGTTGAAAGTTCGTATGCAGTTTCATCGGTTCATCCAAAAGTATTCTGTCTTCACCGACTATCCCTTTCAGCTTTTCAGCAAACTTTAAGTATCTGTTCATTTATATTCTCCAAACTATGTTAATTCATGTGCAATGTTCTCTTAATTCATCTAAGACTAGAATATTATAACGCAATTATAGGATTGTGCCAAATTAGCAATTGTAAATTTAGTGTTACCTGAGTCACTTCCGAAAATACTGTTCTGTACCAAACCTTATTCGTTGTCACCCATTTTTTCAGCTTCAATCCCCCCTAAACTAATGTCGTAAATCCCTTCTTCAGATGAATCAACCATCTCTACTGGGTCATCCTTTCCACTGGATTGTGCTTCTGAAATATCCATATCCTTTTTGTTGACTTCATCACTGAAGAATTCAATAATACTGTTTGCTGCTCTTTTATCCATTCCCGGAGTAGCAATAAGCTCCTCTATTGAAGCATTCATAATGCTTTCTATACTTCCGAACTTCATAAGAAGGTTCTTACGCCTTTTTTCTCCGATGCCAGGTACAGAATCCAATCTTGAATTTATCTGATTTCTGTTTCTCAATGATCTATGGTAGTTAATGGCAAATCTATGAACCTCATCCTGGATTCTTGTGATGAGCTGAAGTACGTTACCGTGCCTATAGAGGCTGATTTCCCTGTTGTTATAAATAATTCCCCTTGTTCTATGTCTGTCATCCTTGACTAAACCTGCAACTGGAATCTCAAGATTCAATGACTTCATAACTTCCAAAGCCACGTTTACCTGGCCTTTACCACCATCCATCAAAATCAGATCAGGGAAGAATGAGAATTTGCCATGGGTGAACTGAATCTTTTCAGCCAATATCTCATTAACCTCTTCAATTCCTCTTTTAAATCTTCTCTCCATGATTTCTTTTAATGAATCATAGTCATTGGCACCTTTGACTGTTTTTATCTTAAACCTTCTGTAATCGGAGTTCTTTGGCTTTCCACCTTCAAAAACCACCATTGAACCGACAGAATCAATTCCTGCGATATTTGAAATATCATAGGACTCTATTCTCTGCGGAAATTCAGTCAGCTCCAATAAATCCGCCAGCGTTGAAAGTGCTTCTTCACCTAACTCTTTTTCCTTGATTATTTTGCCTTTGAAGGCTGACAAGGTTATTTCTGCATTCCTTTTAACCAGGTCCAAAAGCTTCTTTTTATCTCCTTTAACAGGTACTTCAACGGATATTTTTGAACCAGTCTTAAGACTTAAGAAAGAGGATATTAGATCCTTGTCCTCTAAGGTCTCCACATATATGTTTTTAGGAATATATGCTGTTTTGCCATAAAAGGATTCCAAAAATTCAGTTAATATATATTCAGGTTTTAAATCCAAAGTATCCTGCAGGACAAAATGCTCCCTGCCCTGGATTTTTCCGTCCCTTAAGAAGAACACCTGGACACAGGTATCCTGCTCATCCTTGAAAAGTGCCACATAGTCTTCATCTGTTTCCTTAGAAGTATAGTATATTTTCTGCTTTTTCTGGATTTTTTCAATGGCAAGATATTTATCCCTAAGTCTTGCAGCCAATTCAAAATTCAAAGCCTCCGCCGCCTCTTCCATTTCAGCCTTGACCATCTTTTTAAAGCCGGTTTCCTGCCCATTGAGAATGTTGATAATATCATTGATCATTTCCATATACTCTGGTTTACTGATATATCCTGCACAGGGTGCCTTGCAAAGACCCATGTGGTAATTGAGGCATGGCTTGGTAAATGGCCCGCCATCGTTGATTATCCTCTTACAGGTTCTTAAAGGGTAAATCTTTTTAATTGCTTCCAAGGTTTCATAAACTGAACCCACATCAGTATATGGCCCAAAGTATTTTGAGCCATCCTTTTCAACTGTCCTTGTCAAAAGAACCCTTGGAAAATCCTCATTCAAAGTAACCCTTATGAATGGAAATCTTTTATCATCCTTAAGGCTGATATTGTATTTAGGCATGTTTTCCTTGATTAAATTCTGCTCTAAAATCAGGGATTCCATTTCAGTATCAGTAACTATATACTCAAATTCTGCAACGTTTGAAACCATGAGCTTTGTCTTGGTATCCAACCTGTCACCGCTTCTGAAGTACTGCCTTACCCTGTTTCTCAAAACCTTTGCCTTGCCGATGTAGATTATCTCACCGGAGACATTTTTCATAATATAGACTCCCGGTGATTTCGGAAGTATTGATAGCTGGTAATCTAAATCAAACATATCTGTACCTTTAATTTTTCATTGTCATTTATCGAATTTGTTACTAAAAAAACTGACCCTGAGGATCAGTTTTTTTAAGTCAACCTTGATTCTGTTAACTAATCGTATCATTATTTAATTGTTATTTAAATAGTACTCCATGATAGACTTCGCCACTGGGATTGCCTGTCTTGCACCTGTGTTTTCAACAACATCATCAAGATCCTCTAAAATAACAGCAATGGCTATTTTAGGATCATCAAAAGGTGCAAAGCCTGTGAACCAGGCATGAATTCTCATGGTATCACCTGAGCTGAACTGTGCTGTTCCGGTTTTACCTGCTCCACTTATGCTCTTGAAGGTTGAATATGTCTCGGTATTTTTAACATTTGACCTCATATAGTTCCCAACCACCGTAGCTGTATTTTCACTAAGTGCAGTGGAGAAGAGAGTCGGGGTATTTTCTGTCAGGGTAACACTGTTTTTATCAATGATTTCTTTGACTATCTGAGGCTGCATAAGCTTACCTGCGTTTGCAACAGCTGAGGATATCATTGCCATTTCAAGTGGAGTTGTACTGACTTCACCCTGGCCGATTGCAGTAAGTGCCTTGTCTCCTCTGTAAGCATCATTCATGGATGGGAATTTTGATTCTGAAACTGAAAGTCCCATGATATCAATTTTCCTGTTGAAACCGAATTTCTCAGCGCTTGATCTTAACTGAGTGTTTGAAAGCTCCATTCCAAGGGTTCCAAACACAAAGTTAGAGGAGTACATGAAACCTTGAAGAAGGTCAATATTTCCATTTGCATAGTTTAAAAAGTTGTTTATCTTGCTTCCATCTGGAAATTCTATTACTCCAGTGTCCTTGAATATCCTGTCCCTTACACCTGCAATATTATCCACAGCAGAGGCTAGGGTTATTATCTTAAAGGTTGATCCCGGAGCGTATTTACCATTTACAGCTCTGTTTACCAAAGGTGCATTGGCTGCGTATTCAGAATCTGAGTTTACCTTTTCCATTACACTGTCCAAGTCTGCTGCATCAAAGCCAGGACTTGATACCAAGGCTAGAATTTCCCCTGTTTTAGGATTTAAAGCAACAACTGAGCCTTTTCTTCCCTCTAAAGCATTATATGCAAATCTTTGGAGCTCATAATCCAAGGTCAGCTTAACAGAGTGTCCCCTTTGCTTTTTGGTGACAGCTGTTTTTCTGTTCAGAAGATTTGTTATAAAGTCCATGGAGAATATTTGACTGATACTGCTGTCCTTTGACAGCTCTTCATCCAATACCTGCTCCATACCTGTCAATGAGTATTTGTCTGAAACATAGCCCAGGATATTGCCAAGAGCTTCTCCTCCATGGTATTGCCTGGATTGCAAACCATCCTCATCCAGAATACTTTCTGAAAGAATCTTGCCGTTTCTGTCAAAAATCGTTCCTCTTTGGACAGTGTTTCTGGCCTCTGCATTCCTTCTGTTTGCAGGATCGCTTTTTAATTCAGGTGCACGTACAACCTGGAAATAAACTATATAGGAAGCCACAGCAAAGAACAATGCCATTGTAATGGCAGTAAGTCTTTTAATGTTTCTTCTAAGGATTTTTCTTTCCTCATCAAAATTATCCAGGTATCTTTCTTCAAGTGACTTTTTTTGATCCATATTATTCTTCGTATTCTCTTTCGTCAAATCAGAAATATTATATTCAAACACCCCATCAGAGGATGAAGTGCTCTTAGTTTCTTCCTGAGTAGTTGTTACAGCATCTTCACCGGCATCAATTTCAGAGTCATTTTTTAGTTCTGCCTTTTCAGTAATTAAAGGTTTGAATTCCTGCTCACCATCTGTTCTTATTAGCCTTGACTCATCATCTGCTTTTGGATCAGATATATTTGATGTCCCATTTAAATCATCTGAAGAAGGAGTATTTTCATTGCCTAGATTATAGGTATTTATATCCTCAGATTTTTCTTTCCCATACCCAAAGAATTTACCAAGCTGTGATAAAAATTCTTTTAGTTTATTTGCTGCATTATTCATGTCTTGGAGCCACCTCCTCAGAGGTTTTCTGTATTATGCCCAAGGCAAAGAATACCGTCAGCATGGATGTTCCTCCATAGCTTATCAATGGAAGTGTTATACCTGTCAAAGGAATCATGTTCATGACTCCACCTACTATGACTAGTACCTGCATGGCTATCATTATTGAAAATCCGACCGATAGCAAAGAGGAGAATACACTTGTTACATTAAGTGCAACTCTTATACTTCTATAAAACATCAATGCATATATTAAAAGTATTCCGATACAGAAAATAATTCCCAGCTCCTCTGCCAATACAGCGAAGATATAGTCTGATTCCCTTATTGGAATTAATGATGGTGAACCCTGATAGAGTCCCTTTCCAAACAGTCCACCTGAAGCAACTGCATAAAGGCCTTGAACTATCTGGTACCCATCGCCAAACTGTTCTTTAAAAGGGTCCATCCATACATGGACTCTCAATTTGATATGGTCAAATATAAAGTAGCTTGCAACTGCACCAAGGCTTCCGATACCAAGTGCTGCAAGTATGTATTTTATTTTATTTGTTGCGATGAAAAGCATGGATATTCCCACAATTGCAAAAATCAGGGCAGAACCCAAGTCTCTTTGGAGTACCATGAAACCAAGTGCAATTGCTGAAATTACAGCAGGTTCAACCAAGCTCTTTAAATCAGTGTATTTTCTCAATGCCGAAGCTAAATAAAGTATATAGAAAATCTTACCGAATTCAGATGGCTGAAAGGATGCACCACCAATAAACACCCAGTTTTTTGCTCCCATGACAGATGTACCTATAAAGGTTGCCATGGCAACAAAAATTACGGTTAAAGCCATATATAAGTATCTCAGCTTTGCAAAGCTTTGAAGATCCGGCAGAACAATTACAATGGCACAGTATAGAGAAATGCCTAAAATAAACCAAATTATCTGTCTAATGG
>JASDTM010000174.1:0-1411 GCA_041891535.1 Clostridiaceae bacterium | reverse complement strand
ACTGAAACAAGCTTCATTGACATTGACAAAAATGGTAAGAAAACACAGAGCTCAAGTAAAGTTAAACCCACAGATGACGATATGGCATCAAGATTGATTTTGGGGCTTGGAGGCAGAGAAAATATAGATAATATAGATTATTGTGCAACAAGGCTGAGAGTCAAGATAAATGATATTAATAAGATTGACAGGGATGAAATCATTGAGGCCGGTGCAATCAATATGATTAAAGTGGGCAATGAGAATATCCAGATAATAATAGGCCAAAGAGTCCAGTTCATATTTGATGCTATAAATAAGTTGCTTAATAATGGCAATTGATTTTGACTAATTTATAGTTATGCAAAAAGTATTATGTTAGTATATATTAAGTAAAAAATGTTAAAGAATAGCTTAGGAGGAATAGAAAATGACTATTTATGAAGAGCTTCACAGAAGAGGCTTTATCAAGCAGGAAACTCACCCTGAAGAAATCAAGAATATGCTGGAGAAGGAAAAGATCACTTTTTATATAGGCTTTGACCCAACAGCTGATTCATTGCATGTGGGACATTTTATAGCAATGATGTTCATGAGCCATATGCAAAGAGCCGGGCATGTTCCGATAGCTTTACTGGGGGCTGCAACTGCAATGATAGGGGATCCTTCAGGCAAAACTGACATGAGAACAATGATGACCTATGAGACTATAAATAATAATGCCATGGCAATTAAAGAGCAGATGAAGAGATTCATAGATTTTTCCGATGGCAAGGCAATAATGGACAATAATGCAAACTGGTTGATGGATTTAAATTATGTGGATTTCTTAAGGGAAATCGGAGTCCATTTCTCAGTTAATAATATGTTGAGGGCTGATTCTATAAGGCTCAGACTTGAAAAAGGACTTTCATTCTTAGAGTTCAACTACATGTTGATGCAGGCATATGACTTCTTGGAATTAAACAAGAGATATAACTGTGTAATGCAATTAGGCGGAGATGACCAGTGGTCAAACATGCTTGCAGGTATGGATCTTGTTAGAAGAAAAGAAGGTAAACCTGCCTATGCCATGACCTGTACCTTACTTACCAATTCTGAAGGACAGAAAATGGGTAAGACTGTCAACGGAGCATTATGGCTTGATAAGGAGAAGACTCCAGTTCACGAGTTCTACCAGTATTGGAGAAATGTTGATGACAAGGACGTAATTAAATGTCTTAAGCTTTTAACTTTATATCCAATTGAGAAAATAGAAGAAATGGAAAAATGGGAAGGCCAGGAGCTTAATGAAGCAAAGAAGATACTTGCTTATGAGGTTACAAAATTAGTCCATGGTGAAGAGGAAGCAGAAAATGCCAAGACAGCTGCAGAAGCACTTTTCGGCGGTGGAGCAGACCTTTCTACAGTTCCTACAATAACAGTTAAGAAA
>JASDTM010000173.1:0-1427 GCA_041891535.1 Clostridiaceae bacterium | reverse complement strand
GAGTGGAGCAGGCATATCCTGCATACTGTGACCTATCCAGGCAGCTGTGATCGCCCCCAGATACATTTCACCTTCCACTCCTACGTTAAATGCTCCAACTCTTGCTGCAAATGCAAAGGCAATGGAGGTTAAAAGAAGTGGTATGAACTTCTGCAGCGTTGTACCAAAGCCCAGCTTTGTGGCAAAGGCTCCCTTAAACAACTCCACATAAGCTACAAGCGGATTTTCTCCAATCATTAAGATGAGTACGGCTCCAAGGAGCAGGGAAACAATTATGGTCATCAACAAATTAAAATATTTTGATTTACTGGACATGTTCTCCCTCCTTACTCAATGCTTCAACATGATAGGCATCCTCTTCTTTTCCACCGAGCATAAGCATACCAAGCTTTTCAGGAGTTGCCTCATGGGTCATCATCTCTCCTGATATACCACCTTCATACATGACAATTATCCTGTCAGATAATGAAAGTATTTCTTCTAAATCTGCGGACACCAGTAAAATAGCTGTACCCTTAGCTTTAGCTTCATTAAGAATCCTTCTGATTGACTCTATTGCTCCTATGTCAACTCCCCTTGATGGTTGAGATGCTATCAAGACCTTCGCATTATTTTCAACCTCACGGGCAACAACCACCTTTTGAGCATTACCACCTGATAAACCCTTTGTCGGTGTTAATGGATCAGTTGGTCTTATGTCGTATTTTTTAACCAGTTCTTCTGAGAAAGCTTTAACTTCCTTGTTATTGAAAAGAATTCCCTTTGAGAATCTCTTATCCTCTAATTTATCTGCAATAAGGTTCTGACTTATGTTCAAACCTCTGTTAAGTCCTCTTACGTTTCTGTCCTCAGGGATATGTGCAAAGCCGGTTTTTCTGATTGTTTCCGGGGATTTATTGGTTACATCCACAGAATCCAAAATCACCTGACCCTTTTCTACCTTCCTTAAGCCTGCTATGGCTTCAACAAGCTCACTCTGGCCATTTCCGTCAATACCTGCAATACCTAAAATTTCTCCAGATTTGACTGATAAATTGACTCCCCTGATTTTACTTATTTCCTTGTCCCCTGAAGTCCAAAGATCTTTGACCTCCAAAAGCTCTTTTCCAACAACGGAGTCCTTTTTAGGGACATTTAGGAAGACCTCTCTTCCAACCATCATTTTTGCAAGCTCCGTTTTGTTGGTGTCTTTCTTATCCACCGTATTAACAAAACGACCCTGCCTCATGACTGTGATTCTGTCTGAAATATCCATGACCTCATCCAGTTTATGGGAAATAAAGACGATGGATTTTCCCCCTGCTTTCAATTCTTTTAAAATCTCAAAGAATTTGTCAGTTTCCTGGGGAGTTAAAACTGCTGTAGGCTCATCCAGAATTACTATATCTGCACCTCTGTAAAGAGTTTTTATAATCTCAACTCTTTGG
>JASDTM010000172.1:0-8029 GCA_041891535.1 Clostridiaceae bacterium | reverse complement strand
AATCAATACTCTTAGGAGCCCTTATCTCAGGTGAAAAGGTAAAGTAAGAATTCATAGAAATTTATATTAAAACAGATCAGTTCGCTGGTCTGTTTTTGTTTTCTATTCTGTTGAGTTTCTGATTTCAAATATATATTCCTTTACATTTTGGATTTTCAAATGGCTTTCCAAGGCGTATAAACAAAGTTTAGCAATCTTTAAATATACAACGCTTTCATTTTCAGAAAACGAACCTATTTTTCATTTATTCACAATTTAGTGAATATTATTATCGTATTGGAAATATTACTTAGGAAACAGCATTGTTTTATAAGGTGTATAAGGGTTTAATAGTGATGTATATTTATTGACATTTAATGCATTAATATTTATGCTATAGAAAATAAACGGTTTACCCGTGAAAGAGGTGTACTAATTGAACGCAATTATTTCTTTAGCTTTTGTTTTTGTAGTGTTCTCAATCGGTGATATTATCTCCGAAAAAACGAACAGTATTGTATCAATGCTGTTTACCTGTTCAGTAATATTCCTGGTAGGATTCTGGATGGGAGTTCCAACAACCTTGTTCAGCGATGCGCAGCTCCTCGGAATTGGTGCTTTGTTGATCACATCACTTTTGACCCATATGGGTACTATGCTGAATCTTCAGCAGCTTAAAGAGCAGTGGAAGACAGTCATAGTTGCACTTGCAGCAATCGTCGGTATCACATTATTGCTTTTAACTGTAGGTTCAATGCTTATCGGTCAAAGAGCCGCAATGGTTTCAGCTCCTCCTATAGCAGGTGGTATCATAGCTGGTATCAAAATGGCAGAAGTCGGCGAGAAGCTTGGTGATCAGACAATGGTGGTTCTTGCAACACTACTTGTTGTTGTTCAAGGATTCGTAGGTTATCCTTTAGCATCCTGGGCTTTAAGAAAAGAAGCTAAGGTTCATTTGGCAAACAAAGGAAAGAATCCTGAAGATGTTGTAACTGCAGCTCAGGCAGAAGCTAAAAAGGCAGCTGAAAAGCCTGCATTCTTGGCAAAATACAAGAGTGATAATATTCTTCTTGCAAAGACAGTATTGGTTGCACTTGCAGCAACTTATATTTCATCACTTGTAACCGGATTAAAGGTTCCGATACTAACTTCAATATTTGATAAAAACATCCTTGCATTGTTATTCGGTGTTGTTGCAGCTCAGGTAGGATTCCTTGAAAGACAGGTTTTAACTAAAGCAAACTCCTTCGGATTCACTATGGCAGCTTTAATGGCAGTTATATTCAATAACCTTTCAAAGGCTACACCACAGATTGTTATGCAGCTTTTACCTACAATCGTAGGAGCACTAGCAGTAGGTACAGTCGGTATAATCGTGGCAAGTATAATAGCAGCTAAGGTATTGAAGATTTCTCCTTATATAGCAATAGGTATTGGATCTTCAGCACTGTTCGGATTCCCTGGAACCTTCATAGTTTCCAATGAAGTATCAAGATCAATTTCAAATGATCCAGAGGATCAGAAATATGTCCTTGACTTCATACTTCCAAAAATGCTGGTTGCCGGATTTATCACAGTTTCAATAGCATCAGTTGTATTGGCATCCTTAGTGGCACCATATATCCACTAGAATCAAGCAAACTGATACAAATAAGAAGGTTTAAAAGTTACATAAAATCCGGGAATTTTCCCGGATTTTTATTACATTGATTTGTATTTATAGTCACGTAAAGGAGGTATCTCATTTGGATATTAAAAATAAATTACAGGATTACAACTACCATGTCATAGAATTAAGACGCCATTTTCATATGTATCCTGAACTTAGCTATGAGGAATTTGAAACCACTGAATTTATAGAAAAAGAACTGAACTCCATGGGTATTAAAACAGAAAGATTCGAAGGAACTGGGTTGGTTGGTTGGATTCATGGAGTAAACCCTGGAAAATGTGTAGGACTTCGAGCAGATATGGATGCCTTAAACGTTGTTGAAGAAAATGATGTTCTATATAAGTCTAAAAATGCAGGCAAAATGCATGCCTGCGGTCATGATGCTCACATGGCAATGCTCCTTGGAGCAGCTAAGATACTCTCTGGCATGAAGGATGAAATAAACGGAACAGTATGTCTTATATTCCAACCAGCAGAGGAAATGGCTTCAGGTGCGAAAAAGATAATCTCTCAGGGAAATTGGTATGAAAAGGTAGATAACTTCTTTGGTATGCATGTTTGGTCCTTGATGGAAAGCGGAAAAGTATCAGTGGAAAAAGGACCCAGAATGGCAGCAGGGGATATTTTCGAAGTTAAGGTCACCGGTAAGTCTGGCCATGGTTCCATGCCTAACCAGGGAGTTGATGCAGTGCTTATTGCATCCCATATTGTAATAAACCTTCAGGACTTGGTATCAAGAGAAACTTCTCCCTTGGATCCACTAGTCATTTCCGTTGGGACAATTAAAGGCGGCACAAGATTCAACATCATAGCAAATGACGTTATGTTAGATGGAACCACAAGATATTTCTCAAAGGAAATCGGTAAGGCTCTACCGAAAAACATGGAAAGAATAATCAAGGGTACTGCTGAAATGTATAGAGCAACTGCTGAACTTAAGTATACCTATGTCAGCCCTCCTGTTATAAATGATCCAGAATCATCGGAAATAGCAAAAATAGCTGCAACCAAGATTTTAGGTAAGGACGCCATAGTAACTGAGCCAATGACTACAGGTGGAGAGGATTTTTCCTACTACATCGATAACAAACCTGGATGCTTTGCTTTCTTAGGATCAAAAAACAAAGCAAAGGGAACTGACAATCCCCATCATGCCGGCAATTTCAATGTTGATGAAGACGTACTGATTTCAGGCTCAGGTATCTATGTCCAATATGCACTTGAATACTTGAACAGATAATTTTACAGTTTTTTTGAGATATAAAGTTTTTTTGAGATATAAAGTTTTTTTAGAAAGTTAAAGTTTTTTAGAGAGCGAAAGATTTTTAGAACTATAAAAATTTTATAGAGAGTGAAAAAAACCATTGGAATCCCAATGGTTTTTTTAATATATGTATACTCTTTTACTATCTTACAACAACTTTAATGTTCTCAACCTTTGGATCTTCTGTACCTTGAACATATAGACCGGTCTTTTTAAGGTCGTTGACATATTGTACTATTTCCTCTGTTATGACTTCTCCCGGACAAAGTATTGGAATACCCGGAGGGTAGGCCATTAAAAATTCTCCTGAGACCTGACCTACTGAATCATCTAAAGGTACTGAAGTCTTTTGTCCATTGAATGCTTCTCTTGGTATTAATACTTGCTTTGGAATATCAGGAATATCTAAAAAGTCAGATTTTCTTTTTTCCTTATTCATATATTCTGATGATATTTCTGTCAATGCTTCTATGAGCTTATCCATGTTTTCTCTTGTATCACCAAATGATCCGACGGCTAAAACATTGTAAAGGTCAGATAATTCCATTTGTATGTGGTATTTGTTGGATAAGATCATATCAAGATCAAAGCCTGTAATACCCAGGTTTCTGCAGGTGATGCATATTTTGGTCGGGTCTATGGCGTAAACACCAGGGTTTCCCAAGAGCTCTTTTCCATAGCAGTAGAATCCTGGAATCTTATTGATTCTGTCCCTTGTTTCTTCTGCAAGGTTAATGGCATATTCAAGTAATTCTTCACCCTCCAAAGCTATCTGTCTTCTTGCAGTATCCAATGACGCCATAAGGATATAGGAAGGAGATGTGGTTTGAAGCAGGTTCATTATTGCCTGTACTCTTTCGATATCAACATACTTGGTTCTGACATGGAGCAGGGAACCTTGTGTCATTGCTCCGATTATTTTATGTGTCGACTGTGAGCATAAATCAGCTCCGGCTTCCATGGCAGACATGGGCAGTCTGTCTGAAAACTTAAGATGGGGGCCATGAGCCTCATCAACTATTAATGGGATATCATAGCTGTGAACTATATCTGCAATGCTCTTTAAATCTGTGGATACTCCATAATATGTGGGGTTTATAATAAGCACTGCTTTTGCATGTGGATTCTCTCGGAGAGTTTTCTCCACTGTTTCAGGTAATACCCCGTTGGCAATACCAAGGGTTTTATCCAGCTCCGGCTGCATGTATACAGGGATGGCACCGGATAAAATTATTCCTGCCGTTACTGATTTATGTATGTTTCTGGGAACGATTATAGTATCACCTTCACCTACAACTGACATAATCATGGCCTGGATTGCCCCTGAGGTCCCATGAATTGAAAAGAATGTGGCATCAGCACCATAGGCATCTGCTGCAAGTGCTTGTGCTTCTTTTATAGGTCCTGTAGGATGATGCAGAGAGTCCACAAGATTAAATACAGTAACATCTATTTTAAAAGGATTTTCTCCAATAAACTTTTTAAATTGGCTATCTACGCCAACTCCTTTTTTATGACCAGGGACATGAAAGGGGATGGTATCCCTGTTGACATATTCCATCAGTGCATCAAAAAGAGGAGTTTCATTTTGGTTCAGCTTATACAATTATCTGCCACCTTCCTTAAAGACACTTTAACATTTAAATTCTACTTTATAACTATACAAAATTCAATGAATACCGTTGATTATGTTTAACAGTTTTTGTGTGTTATAACATGGTTAAAAATTGTATAATTACTATATGTATTAATATTGGAGGTTTGTCATGACTTATAAAGAAAGATACGAAAGTTGGCTCAATGACACAAACATTTTACCCGAGTACAAAGAGGAATTGTTATCCATAAATGATGAAAAAGAAATAGAAGACAGATTTTACAGGGATCTTGAATTTGGTACTGCCGGATTAAGAGGAGTAAGGGGCGCCGGAACCAACAGAATGAATGAACATACTGTGGGAAAAGCAGCTGAAGGTTTGGCAAGGTATCTTAAAAAGAAGGTTGGTGTGGCTAAAATTGTAATAGCCTATGATTCCAGGATAAAATCCCCGGAATTTGCACTTTATTCTGCAAAGATATTAGCTTACCACGGACATGTGGCATACCTATATGATTCACTAAGACCGGTTCCATTATTATCCTTTGCAGTAAGGTACTTAAATGCGGATTCAGGCATTGTAATTACAGCATCTCATAATCCTTCTGAATACAATGGATTTAAAGTATATGGAAGCTATGGCGGACAGGTCACTGATGAGGATGCAAATTCCATTTTGGGAGAAATGCTGGCAATTGAAGATTTATCCGAAATCAAGACAATGGATCAGGAAGAAGCATTGAAGAGCGGCAGAATTGTAATGATTGGCGATGATGTGGACAGACATTATTATGATTCAATAAAAACCCTTGTCATCAGAAAAGGACTGGTTAAAGATCATGCCAAGGATCTTAAAATACTTTATACCCCGCTTCATGGTTCAGGGAATGTTCCTGTAAGAAAGATTCTGGGGGAACTTGGTTATAATGATGTAAATGTTGTGCCGGAGCAGGAACTTCCTGATGGAAATTTCCCGACTGCTCCATATCCAAATCCTGAAAACCCACAGGTATTTGAACTTGCTTTAAAGCAAAATGAAACATTGAAAGCAGATATTATTTTCGGTACTGACCCGGATGCTGACCGCCTTGGCGTCATAGTTTTGGATAAAAATGGTACACCTAAGGTTTTGACCGGTAATCAAACCGGAATGCTGTTAACTGACTATATGTTATCTTCGCTGAAAGAAGAGGGAACTCTTCCAAAGGATGCAGCAATAATAAAGACAATAGTTACGACAGAATCAGTAAGAAAAATTGCAGCCTTCTATGGGGCAACACTATATGATGTATTAACCGGATTTAAATATATCGGAGAAAAGATTGAAGAATTTATAAAAGATGATTCAGGTACATTTATATTTGGATTTGAAGAATCCTACGGATATTCAGCAGGTGCATTTGTAAGGGACAAGGATGCAGTTGTCACTTCAATGATGGTGTGTGAAATGGCATTGTTCTATAAGATGAAGGATATGACACTTTATGACGCATTGATTGATGTTTATGACAGATTCGGATATTTCAATGAGGGTATAAGATCCTATGCAAAGGCAGGCAAGGATGGAGCTGAAATGATTAAAAAGTCCCTGGACTATTTCAGAGCCTTGGAGCTTTTAGAGATTAACGGAGTCAAAGTAGTTAAAAAGCAGGACTTCTTATTATCCACTGACACTGCAACGGATGGTACAATTACACCATTGACCCTGCCTAAGTCAAATGTCATTAAATATATGCTGGAGGATGACTCCTGGTTTGTTATAAGACCATCTGGTACAGAACCTAAGATGAAGGCTTATGCTGCTGTAAAGGGAACATCCATGGAAGACTCAAGGGAAAAGCTTGGTGTATTCCTAAGCTATGTTGATTCATTGGTGGATACGAGTTTTCAGGCTTAAATAATTTTAATTGAGTATTGAGGGACCGAGGTTCGGTCCTTCAATTTGAAAATTTGAAAATTAACTCCTGATAAAATATGGTTTTATATTTGTATCAGTATTATGGAATGAGCAGAGGTTTTTAATACACCGGAGCTGGACAGAATAGATGGGGATCTTTTTATCCCGATTAATCCGGAATTTTTAGTTAAAGAAATAAATGAGTCAAAACCTTTAAAAGACCTTCCCCTTGCGGAGTTTATAACAGGTATGACCTATTCATTAGGTGCAGATCCATTATTTAAATATGCTGTTGAATATATTCTTATACTGAAGAAGTATGAAAGAGCTGTACCAATTGTCAAACAAAAAATATCTGAGCTTGTAAAAGACAAGAGGATGGTTGATGCATTCATTCTGTTGTCTGGTTTGTATGAGGCAATAGGAGAAGAGGATATTGAAAATGCTTTGTTGACTATTGGGGAAGAATTGGTAATAGGTGATCAATCATATTCGGACAATGTACTGGATCTGGCTGATAAAGCCATTGAAAATGGTAATAATACAGGAAGACTAATAAAAGGATCCATTTATAGATTATTGGGTAAACCAGACAAAGCTTTAAGAAGCTTCACAGAATATATAAAACTGGGTGGAGAAGTTTCTGATGAATTATCTGCAGAAATGGAAGCAATGACCAGAAATACGGTTTTGGATGAAGGTTACAGCCTGATTTTTGAAAAGCCTGAAGAAGCATTAAAGCAACTTCTTCCCATGTATAAAAGTGAAAGTAATAATCCAAGATATCTATACAGCATTGCTGTAGCCTACAGAAACCTTGAGAATTATGACAAGGCAATATACTACCTTGAAGAAGCTAGGGCAATAGACAGCGGATATATTGATGTCTTGAATGAGCTTGGACTAAATTACTCTATGTTGAATGACTACACAACAGCCGAAAAATATTTCAGGGCGGTTTATGAGGCATCAATGGATCTTGGCCCTCTTACAAATCTTATTATTTCGCTTTTCAATCTAAAAAGGAATGAAGAAGCATATAAACTTTATCTGACTGCTTTAAAAAAAGCACCGGAAGATGAAATACTAAGAGAAATCAAGAAATTCTATATAGATGGAAAATAGCACAGATACCAGAGTGATAAAGAGTTGAATATGCAGTTTTTCAAAATGTCTTATTAATACTGTATAGTAATTTTGTAACTTTGAATAATATATTAAAAAGTTGACTAATGGAATTTTAAACATTATAATCAAATAGAACAAATGTTCTTATATGAGAGGAGTACATATGGCGTCACAGGATTTGGATAAATTAAAAGCGGTGGAAGCTGCTATGAGTCAGATAGAGAAGCAGTTTGGAAAGGGTTCGATTATGAAGCTTGGTGCTGATGCAAAGCTAAATATAGCGTCTATTCCAACAGGTTGTCTCGATCTTGATATTGCTTTGGGAATTGGTGGAGTACCAAAGGGCAGAATAATCGAAATATACGGACCAGAATCATCAGGTAAAACAACTGTAACACTGCACATGGTTGCTGAAGCACAAAAGCTTGGTGGTATTGCAGCATTTATCGATGCTGAACATGCACTTGACCCTCAATATGCCAAGGTTATTGG
>JASDTM010000171.1:6673-8066 GCA_041891535.1 Clostridiaceae bacterium | reverse complement strand
GATGATGGCCGTTCAATAGCACCTGGAGAAACTATCGACTTTATAGTTCCTGTAAAAACACCTGTTTATACAAACGGAGCAATAGATGGAGAAAAAATAACTAACGTCTTCTCTACATCCAGGGATGGCAATGTAACATTCGGTACTACCAATGCTGTATTTAACCAATTGCCATTAAATATTCCAGTCCAAAAAAATTGGGTTGGACTGCCTCTTGACAGTGTTAAAGTCGAATTATACAGAACAAGTGCACCGGCAGTAACAATTGCAACTTTGACCTTGAACAGTGCAAATAGTTATAAGGGTATATTCAGTTCACTGCCTCCAATTGATAACAGTGGAGTCAAGATTACTGACTACGCTGTAAGGGAAGTTACATCAGGAGTTCCAAACTTCGATTATGACATAACTATCTCAGGCAATCAGACAGGTGGATACTTAATAACAAATACTCAGAAACTGATTGATTTATCCGGTGTTAAAACCTGGAATGATGCTAATAATCAGGATGGGTTAAGACCTACCTCTATAATAGTGTCTTTGTCAGATGGGGCAAAGGTTGTTGCGACAGCGACCGTTGATGGATCAAATGGATGGAAATATACATTCACCGGATTACCTAAATATAGAAATGGAGTTGAAATACCATATACTATTACTGAATCAGAAGTTACTGGATACACCACTGTAGTAAATGGTTTAAATATAACCAATACGCATGTTCCGGCAACTACCTCTGTATCTGGTATTAAAACCTGGCTTGATGCTGATAATCAGGACGGTGTAAGACCTTCATCCATTACAATTAATCTTTACTCCAATGCTTCAACTACAATAATTGACAGCAGAATAGTAACAGCAGCTGATAATTGGGCATATTCATTCAACGACTTGCCAAAGTATTCCAATGGTAACCTATTAACCTACTCAGTCGCAGAAGCTGATATCAAAGATTACTAAACAGTAATTACCGGATTCAACGTAACAAATGAACATACACCGGCCGTTACAAGCTTCCCAGCTAAAAAGCATTGGGATGATGGATTTAATCAAGATGGATTAAGACCAACCTTTATAGAAGTTGAATTAAAAGGAAATGGAAATGTAGGTAATCCAGTCAAATTATCTGATGCAAATGATTGGACCTATACGTGGACAGGACTTCCTGAGTATGCTGCAGGAAATGAAATAGTTTATTCAGTGGAAGAAGTTACTGCACTTACAGGATATGTAACAACCTATGACTATTCAACAGCAGGAGTTGCATTAATTAATAACAAACATATACCAGAAGTCACAACAATAAAAGGTTCCAAAACCTGGGTCGATGCAGATAATCAGGATGGTTTAAGACCTGCCTCTATAGACGTGGATCTGATGGATGGTACTACAA
>JASDTM010000171.1:2352-6663 GCA_041891535.1 Clostridiaceae bacterium | reverse complement strand
GTACTACAATCTCTGCAACAACTACTGCACTTGAAACAAATAATTGGACCTTTGAATTCAAGGATGTTCCAAAATATAAGAATGGAGTTCTTATTGACTATACAGTCAAAGAAGAGCCAGTTACTGGATATACTGGTACATATGTTAAAACTGACCCAGCATCAGCTGAAGATCCATATCCATTTTGGGCGATAACCAATACACATATACCAGAAGTAATAACCCTCTCAGGTGAGAAAATATGGGATGATGCTAAAGATCAGGACGGATTGAGACCAGATTATATTGTTGTAAATCTAAACTCTGATAAAGCAACTGGTGTGATTGATTCAGTTAAGGCAGACATAAGTACTCTTTGGAAATATGAGTTTAAAAATCTACCTAAATATTCAAATGGACTAGAGATTAAGTACACAATAACAGAAGATCCAATAACAAATTATACAACTCTGATAGATGGAACAACAATTACAAATACACATATACCGGAAACAACAACCTTCAGGGTAACTAAAATTTGGGAGGACAAAGATAATCAGGATGGATACAGACCAAAGTCCATTATTGTTAACCTCTTCTCAAGTATTGCCAAAGGAATTGTTTCTACAATAGAAATTACTGAGGACATGAAATGGACTTACGTGTTCACTAACTTACCTAAATACTCTGATGGAAAACTGATTTACTACTCAGTGGCAGAACATTCAGTGGACAATTATACAGGTACAGTAGACGGAAATGTCATAACAAACACACATACACCAGATGAAACAAGTGTAACAGTTGTTAAAGATTGGGAAGACGGTGATAACCAGGATGGTATAAGACCTGACTTCATCGAGGTAAGGCTTGAATCCAGAGGAGCTTATAACGGTCCAATAATAACTTTGAACAAAGATAACAACTGGACCTACACATGGAAAAATCTGCCTTTGAATTATTTCGGAGATAAGATTAATTACACAGTTGATGAGCTGTCATCGTATACCGGTTACACTACAACAACTGAAAGCTCCACCCCTGGATTAATAGTTATAAAAAATGAACACATCCCTGAAACAATAAATATCAAGGGAGCAAAGACATGGAATGATGGCGATAACCAGGACGGAATCAGACCAACTTCAATAAATGTATTACTGTTAGATGGTAACAAGATTATAATTAATCAAAGTGTCACAGGACTTAACGGATGGGCATACTCCTTCAATGATCTTCCTAAATACAGGAACGGTGTTGAAATCCAGTATTCTATAAGTGAAGTTCAGGTCAATGGATATGAAATGACTAAGGATGGAAACAACCTTATCAATACCCACATACCAGAAACAGTCAATCTTGAGGGTGTAAAAGTCTGGGATGACGCAAACAATCAGGATGGTATAAGACCAAAAACAATTACTATAAACCTACATAAAAATGGATCCACTGACATCCTGCAGTCCATCACAATAGATAAAACCAGTGGCGGATTATTTGAATTTGCAGATCTTCCAAGGTATGAAGCCGGTGCCGAGATAACCTACAGCATCACAGAAGATGCAGTATCTGAGTACCAGACAGAAATTACAATTACAACTGATACTACAAAGACACTAGTAACAATCAACACAACCATCAAGAACTCCTACACACCTAAAACTCTGGATATACCAGTTACAAAGGTATGGGATGACAATAATAACCAGGATAATGTAAGACCTGCAGCAGTAACATATAATCTGTATTCTGATGCATCACCAAGTCCAATTAAATCAGTTCAGGTATCAGCAGCGGAGAATTGGAGTTACACATTCAAGGATTATCCAATGTACTCTAATGGAACATTGATAAATTACAGAGTAACTGAAGACCCTATAGATAATTACACAATAACATCCATAGTCAATTCAGATACGGGAACAACTATAACAAATAAACATACACCAGATGTCACATCATTTGTAGCTACAAAGTTATGGGATGACGCACATAACCAAGACGGAATCAGACCTTCCTCAATTGTAGTACAGCTGTTAGCTGATGGAAAACCTGTAGCAGATGGTTCTGTAACACTCGATGTTAACAATAATTGGACAGATATTTGGACTGAACTTCCACTAAACGCTTCAGGGTCAGCCATTACTTATACTGTCGAGGAAATAGTGCCTTCTGGTGGATATACAGTCAGCTACGACTACAGTGTAAAAAACTCAGTTTCCATAACTAACAAACATACACCAATACTAACCTCAGTACCTGTTACTAAAATCTGGGATGATGTAAGCAATCAGGATGGTGTAAGACCACAATCAATAACCCTACATCTATTTGATGAAACAGGCATAGTAGCAACAGCAACCCTATCCCCTGCTGACTCAACTAACAACACCTGGTCCTATTCCTTTGATACTCTTCCTAAATTCAGGGATGGAAAAGAAATAGAATACGGGGTATTAGAGGAAAAAATCCAAGGGTATACAACAAGCATCAATGGACTAGAAATTACAAACACTCATGTACCTGAGGTAATTGATATTCCAGTTTCAAAAACCTGGGATGACAAAACTGATCAGGACGGCATGAGACCTGCAGAAATAGTACTTTCACTGTTCAACGATGTTACTACAGACAGGATTGGCTATATAACTCTTAATCCTGACAACACATGGATGCATACATTCACAGGATTACCAAAATACAACAATGGAAAATTAATAACTTACAGCGTTGATGAAGAAGCCTTTGAAAATCTGACCAATGGAAAATATACAAAGAAAATAGTTGGCTATTCAATCATCAACTTACATGTTCCTGAAGTTGTTGAGATACCAGTGACAAAGACCTGGGATGACAATGATAATCAAGACGGCAAGAGACCTGAGTTTATAACAGTAACTCTTTATGCTGACACCATCCCACTTACAACTCATGACATAAGCCTCAGTGATGGATGGGCGTACAAATTTACAAATCTTCCGAAGTATAAAAACAAAACTCTTATAAACTACACAGTTAGTGAGAGTACAATACCAGGTTACACTACTGAAATAACAGACTATGCTATTAAGAACACACATACACCAGAACTGGCAGTAATCAAGGGAACCAAAACCTGGGATGACAACAACAACCAGGATGGCATGAGACCTGAGACAATAAAGGTAAATCTTTTAGATTCTGGTAATGTTATTGCATCACAGGATGCCATCGCTGCAGATAATTGGAGCTACTCCTTTGAAGGATTCCCGAAATACAGAAATGGTGTGGAAATAGTCTACACTGTTACGGAGGATGTTGTTCCAAACTATGAAACCCCAGTAATTACAGGCTATGACATAACTAACAAGCATGTTCCTTTAACCACTGAGATTTCTGGAACGAAGACCTGGACAGATAACAATAACCAGGATGGAGTAAGACCAACAACAATAACAGTTGATTTAATGTCAGATAAATCAACAGTTCCAGTAAGCTCACTGACAATTGGCGAAACAGAAAGCTGGAAATACGACTTCACTGACCTGCCGGTTTATGAGAATGGAAGTAAAATAATTTACTCAGTAATTGAAAGACCAATAGCAGGTTACTCCCCTACTTATACAGCTGATGGCATTACAAACACTCATATCCCGGATGTAACATCCTACACTGTAAGAAAACTTTGGGATGATAACAACAACCAGGATGGTATAAGACCGGCATCGATAAAAGTTCAACTGATGGGTAATACTCCTGTTGGAGACGAAGTTGAACTAAACGATGGAAATAAATGGACCTATACTTGGAATGAGCTGCCACTTAAGGAAAATGGAACAGTAATTAAATATAGTGTCCAGGAGATAGTTCCTTCAGGTGGATACACAGCTAGCTACGATACTAACACTCCAGGTTTGACCACAATAACCAATAAACACACTCCATTGGTAACAACAGTGGATGGTGAAAAGACATGGGTGGATAATGAGAATCAGGATGGTTTAAGACCAGCCTCAATTAAAATCTACTTAATGTCAGATCAATCCAGTGTTCCGGTTGACAGTAAAATAGTATCAGCAGCAGAGCAATGGAAATACAGCTTCACTGAACTACCTAAGTATTCAAACGGAGTTGAAATCAAATATACAATCCATGAAGAACCAATAGCGGAATATACTCCAGAATACATTGGTTACAACGTTACAAATACTCATGTACCAGGAGTGACAAGCTACAAAGTCAGGAAGATATGGGATGACAATGACAACCAAGACGGATTAAGACCAGATTCAATAATGGTTCAGCTTTCTGGAAACGAACCAGTTGGAGCTCCAATCTCATTGAATGCAAGCA
>JASDTM010000171.1:0-2342 GCA_041891535.1 Clostridiaceae bacterium | reverse complement strand
GTTGTTGGATCAGAAACAACTCTCAGTGCTGACAACAACTGGACATATACATGGACTGATATACCACTAAAGAGTAATGGAACAGTGATCTCCTACAAGGCTGATGAAGTAAGTCCAACTGATGGATACACAGCAGTATACAATAATAGTGTTTCTGGATTGACTACAATAACTAACACACACACACCGGCTATTGTAACAATACAGGGAACTAAGACTTGGAAAGACAATAACAATCAGGACGGGGTAAGACCTGCAGAAATCAATGTAAACCTGATGTCAGATATTTCTGTTGCTCCAGTCCAGACTAAACTTGTTAAAGCAACTGATAATTGGATTTACACATTTAACAACTTACCTAAATTCAATGCCGGAGTAGAAATCAAGTACTCAGTAATAGAAAATCAAATCACTGACTACACTCCGACCTACTCAGGCAATGATATAACGAATACTCATACACCGGGCGTCACAAGCTACACAGTAAGAAAGGTATGGGATGACTATAATAATCAAGATGGATTAAGACCAGATTCAGTATCTGTACAGCTTATGGGTAACGGACCAGTTGGCACAGCAGTTGAGTTGAATCAAGCAAATAACTGGACATATACTTGGACTGATATTCCAGTGAACAACAATGGTATAAAGATTCCATACAAAGTTTCTGAAATCAATGCAGGTTCAGGATACACAGCCAGCTACAATACAGATATCCCTGGATTGACTACAGTAACAAACAAACATATTCCAGAGGTTATGGCTGTTAATGGTACTAAGACTTGGGCTGACAATAATAACCAAGACGGTGTAAGACCAAATGAGATCAGAGTATATCTGATGTCAGATATATCTACATCACCGATACAAACCAAATTGGTTTCAGAATCAAATAATTGGACATACTCATTCAGCAATCTGCCAAAATTCAATGCAGGAGTTGAAATAACTTACTCTATAGTTGAAGAGCCAGTTGCAAACTACACTCCAGCTTACTCGGGCTTAGACATAACTAACACTCATACGCCTGGACTTACAAGCCATACAGTGAGAAAGATTTGGGATGACAGCAATAACCAAGATGGTTTAAGACCAGCTTCAATACTTATTCAGCTATCTGGAAATGGTCCTGTTGGAGATCCAGTAACATTAGATGCTAATAACAATTGGACTTACACTTGGACAGACCTACCAGTTAACAGTAACGGAAACTCAATAACCTATAAGGCTGAAGAAGTTAAGACAATAGAAGGTTACACTGTAAGCTACGATACAAGTCTACCGGGAATGACTACAATAACAAATAAGAATATACCAGAGCAATTAAGTATAACTGGAATTAAGACTTGGGACGACAATAATAACCAAGACGGACTAAGACCAAATCAAATCCAAGTATACTTGATGTCGGATATATCCTCTGCACCAGTTCAAGCAAAGACAGTAAAAGAAGCAGACAGTTGGTCATACACCTTTGACAATTTACCTAAGTTCAATAATGGTGCTGAAATCAAATACTCTGTACTTGAAAAACCTGTTGCAGACTATACACCAACCTACTCCGGCTTTAACATAACAAATACTCACACACCAGGACTTACAAGTTACACTGTAAGAAAGGTCTGGGACGACAACAACAATCAGGATGGAGTAAGACCTGCAGAAGTAACTGTTCAGTTAATGGGTAACGGACCAGTTGGTACACTGATTAAGCTGAATGCCTCAAACAACTGGAAATACACTTGGACAGACCTTCCGGTTAACAACAATGGTACAACTGTAGTTTACACAGCTTTGGAAGTTACAACACCAAATGGCTATACCGTCAGCTATGACAATGAGACACCAGGAATAACTACTGTAACAAACAAACATACTCCAGAATCAGTATCAATATCCGGTTCAAAGACATGGAACGATAATAATGATAAGCTCAAGAAACGTCCTGCAGCGATAAATATCAACCTTCTCGCTGACGGAGCCAAGCTGAAAACTATAAAAGTTGACGCTTCAACCAATTGGACTTACACAATTACTAATCTTCCAACATATAAGAACGGTAAGAAAATAGTCTACACTGTATCTGAAGATCCAGTAAAAGACTATAAGACTGAAATTAATGGATATAATGTCAAGAATACAGTAATTCCTGATAAGCCACTTCCAAACACTGGAAACACAACTAATTATCCAATAGTATTCGCAGGTTTGATACTGTTAATGCTGGGAGCAGCAATGTTCAGAAGTACCAAACCCCAGGAGAATTAGTAACCTAAAAAAAGATAAATATGAGTCTGTGAAGAAATTTCTGTAAATAAAGATTTCTATGATAATTTTTAAGG
>JASDTM010000170.1:0-8089 GCA_041891535.1 Clostridiaceae bacterium | reverse complement strand
GATCAGTTGCCGCCGGGAATGTGGGAAACTCTTTACTATAAAGACGATGATTCCAGACTTTCATTCCTGCAGGGGAATTTCGTTACCCTGACAAATATGACAGATAAGGACATTCAAAGAATAATTGATTATAAAATCAGTCCCATAAACATTTCAGTACATACAACAGACCCAACACTTAGAGTGGCAATGTTAAACAACATAAATGCTGGGAATATTTTATACAGAATGAGAAAACTTGCAGAAAATAAAATCAGGATGAGTGCTCAAATCGTGTTGGTTCTAGGATATAACGACGGAATAGAGTTGGATAAAACACTCTCTGATCTTGGAGGATTATATCCTTATGTGACTGGTGTTGCCATAGTTCCCGTGGGTATGACCAAATACAGGGACGGCCTGCCAAAGCTGAATGGATTTGATAAGGTAAGCTCTAAAAAAGTAATTGAACAGTTGTCAGTATTCCAGGAATCCTTTAAAAATGACCATGGCACAAACTTTGCAAGATGTTCTGATGAATTTTATACTATGGCAGGTCTGGATGTGCCGGAAGAGGATTTTTACGAAGGCTTCGGTCAGATTGAAGACGGTATAGGCATGATCAGATTATTCAGAGAATCTGTAAGCTATGATGTTAAAAAGCTTAGGAAAGGAAGAGGAAGCTTTTCCTTTGTCACTGGTACTTCGGCATATAACGAAATTAAAAACGCAGCAAATTTGATCAGTGATAAGAATCCTTCAGTAAAAACCGATGTATACAGGGTAGTCAATGACTTTTTTGGTACTTCAATTACTGTAGCAGGGCTTTTGACAGGGACTGACATAATAAAGAATCTTAAAAACAATATTTCCACCGATTATTTAATCATGCCAAGGAATATGTACCGGGCAGGAGAGGAAGTAATGCTGGATGGAATTACAAAGTCAGATCTTGAGAAGGAGCTTGGTGTTAAGATCCTCATTGTGGACTACACAGGAGAAGATTTGATCAAAACTATAAACAAGGAACTTAAGAGGTGAATATAAATGGGAAAACCAATAGTAGCAATTGTGGGTAGACCAAATGTAGGTAAATCCACATTGTTTAATAAAATAGCGGGTAAAAGAATAGCAATAGTAGAAGATACTCCGGGAGTCACAAGGGACAGGATCTATGCGGATGCTGACTGGCTGTCACATGATTTTAAATTAATTGATACAGGTGGAATTGAACCTGATTCACAGGATGAGATATTAAGCCAGATGAGACGTCAGGCTGAGGTTGCAATCGATACTTCAGATGTCATCATATTCATGGTGGATGGTAAAACCGGTCTTGCAGATGCAGACAGGGAAGTGGCCACAATGCTCAGAAAATCAGGGAAACCTGTGGTTTTGGCTGTCAATAAAATAGACAATATGAAGGATGCAGTAAATGCCTACGAGTTTTATAATTTAGGCATGGGAGAACCAATGCCAATTTCTTCAACACAGGCATTGAACCTTGGTGATTTATTAGATGCAGTTGTAGAAAAATTTCCTGAATATGAAGTTAATGAAGAGGAAGAAGAATATATCAAGGTTGCCTTTGTCGGTAAACCTAATGTTGGCAAATCAAGCTTAGTAAACAGACTCATTGGAGAGGAAAGAAGCATAGTTACAAACATTCCCGGAACAACCAGGGATGCAATTGACAGCTATCTTGAAACTGAAGAAGGCAAATTCATTTTAGTGGATACTGCCGGGTTAAGAAGAAAAGCCAAACTTAAAGAGGAAGTTGAAAGATACTCCGCTTTAAGAACAATGACAGCCATTGAAAGGGCAGATGTCATTGTATTGATGATTGATGCCAATGAAGGTGCATCAGAGCAGGATGAGAGAATAATAGGCTATGCCCATGAAATGAAGAAGGCAATAGTTGTAATAGTTAATAAATGGGATTTAGTAGTTAAAGATGATAAAACCATGCAAAACTACACAAAAGATCTTCAAGTTCAATTCCATTTCTTAAGCTATGCCCCATATCTATATATCTCAGCTTTGACAGGACAAAGAGCCAACAAGGTACTAAGTGTAATAAAGGATGCATACGATAACTATTCAAGAAGAATATCAACGGGTATCTTAAATGACGTCATTGGCAAAGCACTTATGATGACAGAGCCTCCGGTAGTGGCTAATAAAAGACTTAAAATATACTACTGTACCCAAACCGGAACAAAGCCTCCAACCTTCATTTTCTTTGTTAATGATCCTTCCCTGGTACACTTCTCTTACCAAAGGTATCTGGAGAATCAATTAAGAGCAAGCTTTAATTTTGAAGGCACTGGAATAAAAATGGAATTCAGGGAGAGGAAGGAATAATGAGAATCTCTTTTATAGGTGGTGGAAGCTTCGGCTCAGCCCTTGCAAGATCAGTATCTTTAACAGGCAATGAAGTCATTGTCTATGACAGAAAAGAAGCTATTGTGGATGAGATTAATAATTTACATACCAACCATAAATACCTAAAGGATATGGAATTTCCAGATAATGTCACTGCAACAAATAACCTTGAAGAAGCAGTGTCCAATATGGATATAGTAGTTTATTCCGTACCGTCCTCAGCTGTAAGGGAAATGTCTGAAAAGATAAAGGGATATCTTAAAGGTACAGAAATAATCGTTAGTATTGCAAAGGGAGTAGACCCTAAAAGCCTTGAGCCCTTAAGCCAAGTCATTGAAGAAGTACTGGGAATTGAACCCGTAATATTATCAGGGCCATCCCATGCAGAAGAAGTAGCTAAAGATCTGCCTACTACCTTAGTTGCAGCCTCAAAGAATGAAATTGCAATGAAGAAGGTCCAGGAAGCATTTGCCTCCAATACTTTAAGAGTATATTGGAACAACGACCTAAAGGGTGTTGAAATAGGAGGGGCAGTCAAAAACATAATTGCTTTGGCTGCAGGTATATCTGATGGAATAGGCTATGGAGACAATTCCAAGGCAGCTTTAATGACCAGGGGAATGGCTGAAATCATCAGAATAGGCGAAAAAATGGGGGCAGACAGGGAAACATTTTATGGATTGACCGGTATGGGGGATCTTATAGTAACCTGTACTTCCATGCACAGCCGAAACAGAAGATGCGGTATACTGATAGGCCAGGGGAAAACCATGGAAGAAGCAGTGGAAGAGGTTGGAATGGTAGTCGAAGGAATTAAAGCCACAAAATCCTTCCATGATATTGCTAAAAAGCTTAATGTTGAAATGCCCATTACAGAGGCAGTCCATTCTGTTCTTTTCATGGATGTACCTCCAAAGGATGCAGTCAACAGCCTGATGATGAGGGAACTTAAAAAAGAATGATCGTTTATTTTATAATAGCCAGCCTTTTAATATTCAAATACAGAAAAAAAGCCAAGTCAGATCCAGGTGCGCCAAGCCAGACTTTATTTTTAGCCGGAGGGATATACTTCTTCATAGCAGGTTTGATTACACTGTTAGAAGTGTTCTTTAAGAATAAAAATACTTTGTTTGATTTAATTCTAATTATTCTGGGTGTTTTGGTTTTGGTTTTGATTATAAGGGAGGAGCTTAAGAAGGCTTCCAAAGCAACTGTTAATCACAGTGAAATTGAAAAAGACAGAATCAGAAATGAAATAATATCTGACACAAACTTGTCGGTTACTGATTTTAAAAGGATAACCAAAGAGAATAGAGAAAGTATAGATTGATTATTCTGATTTTCCCTCAATACATTTCCTGTATAATTAAGGTGAAGTGAATTATTTCCCGAAAGGATTTTAATATAGATGAAATTGCCGGATTCAAACACAAAAAATAGAAATATTAATCCTGAAATTAAACAAAACCAGGCTGGTTTTAAAAACAAGAAGAAGCTGAGCCCTAAAGTCAAAAGAAACAGGGCGTTGGCAATAGGACTTCTGGTTCTTATTATTGCAGGATTCTTCATCAACAGAGCATATGAAAACTATAAGATTAAAAAGACAATTCAATTAAACCTTGAGATTGTAAAAGCAATGGAGCTTAGAAATGTAAGTGAAATAGAGGGGAAGCTCAAGGAATTACGTGAAAAGTATGGTATTGGAAGAATTGATACTGACAGCATAAGTAACAGAAGATATTTTGAAGATTCACTTTTCATGGGGGATTCTTTAACAGAGCCATTAAGTCTATATGAATATCTTCCTAAGTCCAATGTATTGGCAGTAAAAGGAAGAAACACAAAAACAGCTCTTGATGATGTCAAGCAAATCACTAATTTGAATCCATCCAGAATATTCTTGTCCTATGGCATGAATGATCTTAATATCACAAATGATCCGGATGTTTTCAAATCAAATTACAGTGATTTAATAAAGGCAATTAAAAAAATTAAACCGGATGCAGAGATTGTACTGCTATCCATACAATATGCCACAGACAGTGCTGTGGCGGCACAGCCCACATTAAGTGACAAAAGGGTAGATGAGTTCAACGGCAAAATGAAAGCCTTAGCTGAAGAGAATAACTACTATTATTTGGATATTTCGTCCCTGGTTAAAGGATCAAACTTATATGAAGGTGATGGTATCCACTTTGCGACTTCATATTATTCAAAGCTTTTGAACTTGATTAAATCTGAGTTCATTAACAGGAGTTAGCATGCAAAAAAATCTGCAATCAAACAGAAAACCCATTAGAAAAAAGCAGGAAAACAGATTTAAAAACACTAATCTTATTATCGCTTTAAGTATGATACTCCTGACCTTCATAGGCCTTTTTGCAGGGGGAGTAATAAAGCTTAAGACTCCTTCAATGGATTCTGTTAAAACGGTTCTTTCCACACAAATGAAAGAAGAAAAGATGACAGAAGGGACTGACCGGGATCTTAAGAAAAACTATGGAATAGACACTGACTCTTTGTCTGAGTTTATATATTATCCTCCTAAAAGTTCAATGGATGCATCTGAGGTCATCGTACTGAAGGTGAAGAATACATCCGATCTTGAGGGGATACAAGAGAAAATCAAGGCAAGAAAGGCTAAACAAATAGACTCATTTAAAAATTACAAACCTGAGGAAGCAGCAATATTAGAGAACAGTATACTAAGGGTTTCCGGGGATTTTGTTATTTTTATTTCATCAAAGAATGTTCAAAGCATAGACAGGACGATTCAAAAAGCATTTTAGTACGGAGTTGAGCTAAATTGATATTTAACAGCATAATTTACATATTTTTATTTTTACCATTATCTTTAATAGGGTACTATATAACTCCAGTTAGATTCAGGCACATCACATTATTGATCCTGAGTCTGTTATTCTTTTCCTGGGGTTCCTTTTCCTATATAGTTTTGATGCTGTTATCTGTGGTTTTCAACTATTTGGCAGTTATTAAAATGGATTCTGTAAAAGCCCAGTCAGGTCGGAAGAATTTTCTTACACTTCTTGTGACTTTTAATTTGTTGATTATCTTCGTATTTAAGTATTTAGGGTTCTTCGTCACTAATTTCAATTCTGTTTTCGGATCAGGGATATTCGTGGAAAAGCTAGTCCAACCCTTGGGTATATCATTTTATACCTTCCAGGTTTTATCCTATGTTTTTGACGTTTATAAAAAGGATATTCAAGCTGAAAAGAACCCTTTAAAACTAGCTTTGTACTTTTTAATGTTTCCCCAGCTATTATCCGGACCAATAATGCGATACGGAGAATTAAGGCCACAAATGGAAACTAAACTGATTAAGCTAAGCATGGTGGCTGACGGTATGGAGAGATTTGTTGTAGGCTTGTTTAAGAAAGTTTTTATAGCAAACACCCTGGGTGGTCTATGGACCACAATTAAGGGTATGGATCCAGGCAGTTTAAGTGTTTTAACCTCATGGGTCGGTATCATAGCTTTTACTTTGTATATTTATTTTGACTTTTCTGGATATATGGATATGGCCCTTGGAACTGCCAATATGTTTGGATATAAGCTCCAGGAAAATTTTGATTTTCCTTATATTTCCAGGAGTGTATCCGAATTTTGGAGAAGATGGCATATGACCCTTGGAAGATGGTTTAGAGATTATATTTATATTCCGATGGGAGGTTCCAGAAATGGAAACGTAAGCCTTGTTATCAACACAATGACAGTTTGGACGGTTACAGGTTTATGGCATGGTGCAAGCTGGAATTTTGTAATCTGGGGTATATACCTTGGAGTAGTAATACTATTGGAGAAGTTTGTAATTGGAGACTTCCTATTAAAATTACCAAAGGTAATATCAAATATATACACCATGATTATGATAATGATTGGCTGGGTGTTATTTGATACTCCAAGCCTTGGTTATGCCGGTGCTTATATAAAAGTACTTTTCGGTGGTGGAAAACTTTTTGACTCCATGGGAACCTATTCGCTTTATACATACCTTGTAATCTTTATTCTGGCTGTAGTACTATCTGGACCTGCAATTTACAACAGGTTTAACTTTATAAAGTATAGAATGACCAATTTAAGAAGGGTAATCCTTTTAGCAGGACTTTCAATTATGTTTGCAATATCCGTAGCTTATGTATTAAACCAAACCTTTTCACCATCAATGTACATCGGGTTTTAGGAGGGAGGATTATGAAAGTTAGAAAAACAAGATTAAATGGATATAGAAATATAGTAATACTCCTGTTCGCCTTGACCATCATCTTAGTACCAATAATTCAAATGATTCTGCCGGATAAAGCCTTTTCCGTAAATGAAAACAGGACTCTTAAAACAATGCCAACGGCGTCCTTTGAGAGCATGAACAACGGAACTTTTATGAAAGGCATGGCAGGGTACTTGGAAGACCATTTCCCGTTAAGGGATGTGATAGTATCCTTCAAAGCCAGGATGGATAAGCTTTTAATGAGAATGGAGAATAATGATGTTTATATCAATAACTCTGAATATCTTATTGAAAAATTCCATAAAAACAGTGACCAGGTTACAAAGGAAAAAATAGCAGCAATAAATGATCTTGCTAAAAAGAACCTGGGTAAGAATATAAGTGTAATGTTGGTTCCGAATAAGATCGAAATACTGAAGGATAAATTACCATACAAAGCACCTGTTGACAGTCAAAAACAATACCTGGAGGATTTCTACAGTAAACTGACAGTTGATATTAATAAAATCAACCTGATTAAAACTTTCTCTGAAAACAAGAATAATTATCTGTATTTTAAAACTGACCACCATTGGACTCAGGAAGGGGCATTCTTGGCAGCCAACGAATATTTAAAATCAGTTGGTTCCAAGCCACAACCACAAACCAATTACGATATCAGGATGATAAACAACGATTTTTACGGATCTTTATCATCAAAATCAGGTATTAAGACAAGCTCTCCTGATTCATTGAATGTCTTTATTTCAAAAGCTACAGAGGATCTAATAGTTAATCTTACAGCTGAGAGGAAAAAAATCACTTCTTTATATCAGACAGATATGTTGGAGGGCAAGGATAAATACCTGTTATTCATGGGTGGAAATTATCCTAATGTCAGGATATCAACCAACTCCACAGCCAATAAGAGACTTTTGATCATCAAGGATTCCTATGCTAATGCATTCGTACCCTTTATGACAAAGGACTACAACGAAATCACCATGATGGATTTAAGGTATTCAACCGATGATGTGCAGACCATTATAGATGACTACAACATCACAGATATACTTATTTTGTATAATATCAATACCTTCAACGATGACAACAGTATTCTGAATTTACAGCAGTAATAAAAACCGGAGCAATAACTCTTCCAGATTGATGGAAATTTATTGCTCCGGTTTATTAAACTAAAATACATTTAAACATGTGTTTTAGCTGGGTATTTAACAATTGTGCTATATTGCTATTCGGCTAGCTGTTTAACAGCTTCTCTGACTCTAACTGAGCTATTTCCCTTTCATGGATTTCTTCCATAAGCTCTCTGTCAATGGCTGAAGCATTTATGGGAATCTGAACAAAACCCATGGTCTTATACAGTGATATAGCAGGTTTATTAGCTGTACTGACATAAAGGAAAATTTTATCATAACCATTATCAAGAAGGGAATCGGTGGATTTATTAATCAATCCCTTCGCAGAGCCTTTACC
>JASDTM010000169.1:0-8170 GCA_041891535.1 Clostridiaceae bacterium | reverse complement strand
TTTGTATAGAGAAAACCACGCGTTGGACGCGTGGTTCCAAAAAAGTTTCACGGTTGAGCAAAAATAAACCTCCTGTTAAAATTTGAATGCGGTCTGGCAACTGCATCAATAAACAGGAGGGAATCATTTAATATGAGTATAAATGATATACATAGTTTAGAGCATTCAAAATGGAATTGTAAGTACCATATAGTTTTTGCGCCGAAATACAGAAGATTAGTTTTTTTCAAAGACAAAAAGCGAGAGATAGGAGATTTACTTAGACAGTTATGCGAATGGAAAGGCGTAAAAATTTTAAGTGCCGAAATATGCCCAGACCATATCCATATGTTAGTAGAAATACCACCAAAGTATTCTGTTTCGAGTTTCATGGGATACCTCAAAGGAAAAAGCAGTACTATGTTATATGAAAAGGTTGCTGATCTGAAATACAAGTACCGAAACAGAGAATTCTGGTGTAAAGGATACTACGTTGATACCGTAGGTAAAAACGAAACAAGAATAAAGGAATACATAGAAAACCAATTAAAAGAAGATAAGCTTGGGGAACAGTTGATAATGCCAGAAGTTGGCCAACTTCCAACGCAAAGCAAAAAAAGAACATAACGAATAAATAGAAAACGCAATTGTCAGATTAACTTACACGATTTCGTGTAGCGAGAACATAGGGCTTTGCCCGACAAAAGACAACCACGCGTTTAACGCGTGGATGGTTTTTTATCCAGAAAATCAAGGCTTATACCAGTGAAATCCGGAGTATATGATGAGGATCTGCTGTCCTCTGATTGGGTCATAGCATTTGTGACTCCGGAGAAAAGCGCGTAGTCAATAACATCATTAAACTCATCATCAGTAACTGACCTTCTTATCTCAGGGTATTCAGACAAATCTCCGGCTGGGTAATATTGATTCATTATGCTGATAAATATATCTTTTTTATATCTCCCGCTTAAATAATCAAGGATGTCCTTACTGTCCTCAATTAGTCCAGGCAGGATCAGGTGTCTTACAACCATTCCCTTTTTAATCAATCCATTCTCAATGACAACAGGACCAGTCTGACGAAACATTTCATCCAGTGCTTCCTTTGCAACAGCCGGATAATCCTTGGCCTTGGAGTATTTCATTGAAAGGGCAGGATCCATATATTTAAAGTCAGGGAGGTATACATCGATTAAACCATCAAGTCTTTTCAAGGTTTCCTTTGATTCATAGCCTGAGGAATTCCAAACAATGGGTATGTTAATTCCTTCATTTTTAACTTTCTTTAAAACCGGAATAATCTCATCAGTGAAGTGTGCTGCAGTTACAAAATTTATATTGTGGGCACCTTCATTTATAAGGTGGAGAATTATTTTGTATAAATCGTCCTGGGAAATATTTCTGCCATTTAGTTTATGACTGATAGTATGATTCTGGCAGAAAACACATCTTAAATTACACCCGGAAAAAAAGATTGTACCGGAACCCTTTGTGCCGGAAATAAAAGGCTCCTCCCACATATGAACCATGACATGGGACACGGTCATTTCTGAGGAAGCAAGACAAAAACCTTTTTGGACATTTCTGTTGATATTACAGTATCTTGGGCATATATTGCATTTATTGTCCACTGGTTTTAATCTCCTTTTCACAAATGATGGTGTATATTCTATATCAGTACAGTATATAATAATAGCAGAAAATGTTTTTTCTATATACTTCAAAAATAATCAAGAGAGGTACAAAGAATGCAGGTGGAAAAGAAACGCAACTTTATAATTAAATTCCTGTATCTCCTGATTATCGGATTGATTGTATTATTCATTGCGAAATATGCAATACCGTTACTGACCCCCTTCATAGCAGGACTTGTTATTGCCCTTATCGCCAGAAGCGTAGTTGACTGGCTCAATAAGAGGATAAAAACAAACAGAAAAGTAGTGTCCATCATTGTATTGATTTTGATGTATGCATTGGTTTCCTTCCTTGTTATAGAAGTTGGAGTAAGGGTAGTATTTCTTTTGAGGGATTTCTTCACTTCCCTTCCGGTAATCTACATGAGAGACATAGAGCCGGCTTTAAACAAGACTGTAATTGCCTTGGCTGAAAGATTTCCTAATCTTCAGGAGGTGGTGAATGCGTCTGCAGCCAGCATCAACAGCACAATTTTATCCTTTGCAGAAAAAGCTTCAACTGGTGCTATAAACAGTATTACAGGAGCTGCAAGCAAGGTGACTGGATTTGTAGTAAGTACAGTATTTATGGTAATATCCTCCGTACTCTTCACCTTTGATTTGTCGGGTATGGAGACCTTTTTAAAGAAACAGATGAATCCAAGGGTTCTTCATGTTTATGAAAATGTTGTACAGAATATAGGACACACCCTTGTCATGTTCGGTAAGGCATATCTGATAATCATATTCGTAACCTTCACTGAGCTGTCCATTGGACTCAGCTTTATTGGAGTCAAAAATGCAGTTCTTATAGCTTCACTGATTGCAGTGGTAGATATATTACCTGTACTTGGTACCGGAACAATTATGATCCCTTGGATAATATACCAGCTGATACTTGGCAACACTAAAATGGCAATAAGTCTTTTGGTAATCTACGCAATAATCTGGGTGGTGCGTCAGGCAATAGAGCCAAAGATAGTAGGCGACCAGATTGGCCTACATCCTATAATTACACTTGTGAGCATATATCTTGGAGGTACCCTGTTCGGTATTTTTGGTATCTTCCTACTGCCAATTGCTATCACAATAGTTAAGAAGCTCAACGACGATAAGGTCATAAACCTGTTTCAATGATAAAATGATGTTGCAGTAAGGCAAAGACCTTGGCAACATCTTTTATTTTAAGGACTATTTTTAATTTATTTTTGAATGACTTGGAGGAAGACAATTGAAATATCTGTTATTTTTTGATGTAGATGGAACTCTTGTGGATCATGGAGCCGGGATAACTAAAATCAGCTCTGACCTTAGGAGTGCCTTGGATAAATTAAGGGAGAAGGGAAATAAATATTTTATATGTACCGGAAGATCCTATGGAGCACTGCCGGAGGAAATAAGAGCATTGAATCCTGACGGATACTCCCTGTCTGCAGGTTCTTTCGTAACGGTCCATGGGAAGGTGTTAAGAAATATTCATTTTGAAAATACAATACTCTTAAAGCTCCTGGAGTCCCTGGAGAAGGTTAAACCATTGATTCTATTGGAGTGTGGGTTTGATCTTCTGTCCAACAAAACTGAAACAGCTGGTTACGAAGAGCTTATCCATGTATTTAAAATTGATATATCAAAGATAAAAAGCTATGAAAATGCAGATCGACTCCTGGTAAATAAAATTTCTGTGACCTTTAATGATCCTTCTGATATCTGGGTCATGGAAGGCTTTGAGAAGCTTGGAGCTACGGTTCTGCCTCAGCCCGTACCGTTATCCTATGATATTACTATTAGTGGCATGACCAAGAAGGATGGACTTGAGGCCCTGAAAAACAGTCTTGAAGAGACGATTGAGTATAAAACCATAGCCTTCGGAGACAGCTATAATGATATAGAAATGATAAAATTTGCAGACATTGGTGTGGCCATGGGAAATGGAGTTCCAGCCTTGAAGGAGCAGGCGGATATTATAGCTCAGCCTGTTGATAAGGATGGAGTATATCTCATGATAAAAGAAATGGGGTTATTGGATTGAAGTGGGGAGATAAAAGGTATAGATCACTGAATTATTTTCTAAGGGAGAAATTCGGTGGGAAGGTTATGAAGATTTCACTTGATGGTGGATTCTCATGTCCCAACAGGGATGGCACAATTTCAAACAAGGGATGTATTTTCTGCAGCGAAAGAGGCTCAGGTGATTTTGCCGGGCAAAGATGCAAGACAATTACGGACCAGTTCAGTGAAGTTGTGGAAATAATGGATAAAAAGTGGAAATCGGAGAAGTTCATTGCTTATTTTCAAGCCTTTACCAATACCTATGACACTTTGGAAAATCTTAAGGCAAAGTATGATGAAGCAGTTGGTATAGATGGAGTCCTTGGCCTTGCCATAGCAACAAGACCGGATTGTATAAATGAGGATATAGCAGCACTTTTGGCAGAATATAACAAGAAGCTTTACACCTGGGTGGAGCTTGGGTTCCAAACCTCCAATGAGAAGACGGGAGAACTCATAAACAGGGGATACAATAATGAGTGCTACGAAAAAGCTGTGGAGCTTTTAAAAAGGTATGGCATTGATACTGTAACTCATATCATCCTGGGACTGCCTGGCGAAACAATAGAAGATATGCTCGAAACAGTCAGGTATGTAAACTCATTCAAACCTGAAGGAGTTAAGCTGCATCTTCTCCACTTAATGAAAAACACACCAATGGTCAAGCTGTATGAAAAAGGAGAGCTGACCTTTTTGGAAGAGGATGAATATATAGATATTGTAACTGAAGCGATAACCTTGATAGATAAGGACACGGTAATACACAGACTCACAGGTGATGCACCAAGGGAGCTTCTCATAGGTCCTTTGTGGTCTCTTAAAAAGTGGGAGATTTTAAATGCCATAGATAACCGTCTGGAAGAAATGGATCTTTGGCAGGGCAAAGCATTAGAGTAAATGACAAAGCAGGTGTTTTAAATGAAAATAGATGTGGTTATAAGCCATGAATATGTGACAAACGAAGATCTTGAGAATAAAACAGTTATTATTATTGATACCCTAAGAGCTACAAGTGTCATTGTCACAGCAATGATGAACGGAGCTGAAGAAATTTTCCCTGTAAAGGAAGTTGAAGAGGCAGTAATTTATAAGGAAAGACTGGGTAATAAAGAGGACATCCTTCTGGGTGGAGAAAGAAGGGGACTTAAAATTCAAGGCTTTGATTTGTCAAATTCACCCCTTGAATTTACAAAGGAAATTGTTGATAGAAAGACCATAATTATGACAACAACAAATGGGACAAGGACAATGGAGAAGTGCTCCAAAGCAGATGAGATTATCATTGGATCCCTATTAAATGGCAGCGCAGCAGGGCAAAAAGCCGTTGCCGGCGGAAGGGACATTATCATAGTAAATTCCGGTACAAAGGGTATTTTTACCACAGATGACTTTATAACAGCAGGGTTTATAATCAACTCGATAATTGAGTCGGGAATCCATACAGAGCTTACGGATATAGCCGATACAGCCAGGATGTTATATATATCAAACGAAGATATACATTCTGCAATGGAGGGCTGCTACCACTATAACTACCTAAGAAGCATTGGTCTTGAGGAAGATTTGAAATACTGCCTTACAAAGGACTTGACTGATATTGTCCCCATATTAAAGGATGGCCGTATTTCACTATAATGGTATTTCTTCTATAATAGAATTAATAAAAAGATGGGGAAATTGAATTAAGGAGGAGGAAAATGGCAGAAAACAACGGGCTAACGCCTGAAATACTTGATAAATTGACCAAGGTTTGCCTGTGTAAGCAGATTAACAGGGCAAAGATGAAAAAGCTTATTAGAGAAGGAGCAAGGACCTTTGCAGAGATACATGAAGCAACAGGAGCCGGTACTGGTGCATGCTGCGGAGTAAGATGCATACCAAAGGTTGAGCAGCTGATTGAAGACTATGAGGATGGCGTCTGGGAATAGCTTGATGCAGCAGCTTAATAATTTGTCAAGGGTTTGGTTTGACTAATTATTAAATTATACATATAATTAAAAATGCGTAAATATATAACTATTGAGAACGGGACGAGTAGTCGCAGTGCTTTATAAGAGAGGGAATGGCTGGTGTGAATTCCTTGGAGCAGGCGGTGAATATCACCCGGGAGTAGGTCTGATGAAATAAGAGTAGTTGGATCCGTGGAAGCTGACGTTACAGGCAAGGGTATGTTTGTACTTTAAAAAACAGGTGGTTAACGATGGCTTTCGTCCTTTTTTGGATGGAAGCCTTTTTTATATCAAATCTAAAATACCAGATAGGAGTGTGGATCTCGGTGTATAAGAAAATAAACCCTGAAAGAACCTTTGTTGAGATGGAGAATCAAGTAAGGGACTTTTGGAACAACAATGGAATAATCGAAAAGAACTTTAAAATGAATGAAGGTAAGGAATATTTCACCTTCTATGACGGTCCTCCAACAGCAAATGGAAAACCTCACGTAGGTCACGTCCTAACCAGGGTAATCAAGGACATTATCCCAAGATACTGGACAATGAAGGGCTATATGGTTCCTAGAAAAGCCGGATGGGATACCCATGGTCTTCCTGTTGAGCTTGAAATTGAAAAGAAGCTCGGCATATCTGGTAAGGAAGAAATAGAAGAGTATGGAATAGAGAACTTTATAAATCAATGTAAGGAATCTGTTTTCACCTACACTGAAATGTGGAGGGAGATGACTGAGGAAATAGGCTTCTGGGTTGACATGGATCACCCATATGTTACCTATCATAATGACTATATTGAGTCAGAATGGTGGGCGCTTAAGACAATGTATGAGAAAAACCTTCTCTATAAGGGCTTCAAGGTTATGCCTTACTGCCCAAGATGTGAGACAGGCTTGTCCTCACACGAGGTTGCCCAAGGATACAAGGATGTCAAGGATACAAGCTGTATAGCTAAATTCAAGGTTAAAGGCGAGGAAAACAAATATATCCTGGCTTGGACAACTACGCCTTGGACACTTCCATCAAACGTTGCCCTGGCAATAAACCGCAATTTTGATTATTGTGAAGTCAAATCAGAGGATGAAATCTTTATTTTAGCCAAAGTTCTGGTAGATAAAGTATTCGGGGACAGACCTCATGAAATAGTAAGAGAATTTAAAGGTGCAGAAATTGAAGGGCTTGAATATGAGCAGTTGATGCCGTTTAAGGTCCCTGAAGAAAAAGCCTTCTATGTGGTTCATGCTGACTATGTAAGTACCTCTGACGGTACAGGTATAGTTCATACTGCACCGGCCTATGGTGAAGATGACAATATGACCGGTAAAAAATACGGACTGCCTATGCTTCATCTTGTAGACCTTCAGGGTCGTTTCATGGAGGAGGTAACTCCTTTTGCCGGAATGGATGTAAGAAAAGCAGATACCAAGATACTGGAATACATGGAGGAAAGAAATCTTCTGTTCTCCAAGGAAAAATTCATGCACAGCTATCCACACTGCTGGAGATGTGACACACCACTTTTATATTATCCAAGGGATTCCTGGTTCATAAGAATGTCCTCACTTCGTGAGAACCTCATGAGAAATTCAGAGAATACAAATTGGATTCCAGACAATGTAAGAACAGGCAGAATGGGTAAATTCCTTGAAAATGTCATAGACTGGGCACTATCCAGAGACAGATATTGGGGAACTCCGCTTCCTATATGGAATTGTGAGTGCGGACACCAGGAGTGTATAGGCTCAATTGCAGAGCTTAAGGAAAAGGGTATAAATGTACCCGAAAATATTGAGCTCCATAGGCCATACATAGATGAAGTCAAACTGACCTGTCCAAAATGCGGAAAGGAAATGGAAAGAGTGTTGGAGGTTATAGATGCCTGGTTTGATTCAGGTTCAATGCCTTTTGCACAGCACCACTATCCATTTGAAAATCAGGAATTGTTTGACCAGACCTTCCCTGCGCAGTTCATATCAGAGGCAGTGGACCAGACAAGAGGATGGTTCTACTCACTTCTTGCAATATCAACTGCACTTTGGGATATCAGCTCTTACCAGAACTGCCTTGTTTTAGGACATGTTTTGGATAAGAACGGTATAAAAATGAGTAAGCACAAGGGTAATGTAGTTGAACCCATGGGAGTTATAAGAGCGGAGGGTGCAGATGCTGTAAGATGGCATTTCTTGACCTCTTCAGCACCATGGCTGCCAACAAGATTCTCCCAGGAGCAGGTTAATGAGACTCAGAGAAAGTTCCTTGGAACTCTTTGGAATGTATATTCCTTCTATGTTCTTTATGCAGATATAGATAACTACAATCCATTGGAGCATAAGGATATAGTCTCTGACAATGTCATGGACAAATGGATATTATCAAAGCTTAACACCATGATCAAAGAATCCGGCGAGCTCATGGACCTGTATGATATAACAGGAGCCGGCTTGAAAATAGAAGAATTCACAGATGAGCTTTCAAACTGGTATGTCAGAAGAAACAGGTCAAGATTCTGGGCTGATACTT
>JASDTM010000168.1:0-1455 GCA_041891535.1 Clostridiaceae bacterium | reverse complement strand
GCATTGAAGTCGGGGCTGTGATAGGAGCCGGTAATATCTGGAGAGGACGTCAAGGCGGAGGAATGGACAGGGCAACTGCAGACTATATGGGAATGCTGGCAACCTGTATTAATGCACTTGCACTACAAAATTCACTGGAAGACATCGGTGTTGAGACAAGAGTTCAATCAGCCATAGAAATGCGAGAAATAGCTGAGCCATATATCAGAAGAAGAGCAATTAGACATTTGGAGAAGGGCAGAGTTGTAATCTTTGCTGCAGGCTCAGGAAACCCATACTTTTCAACGGACACTGCAGCAGCATTAAGAGCTGCAGAAATAGAAGCTGAGTGTATTCTTTTAGCCAAGAAGGTAGACGGAGTCTATGATAAGGATCCAAATACAAGTACTGATGCTGTTAAGTTCGACAAGCTTACTTTCCAGGAAGTGTTGGAAAAGGACTTAAAGGTGATGGACTCACCGGCAACAGCGCTGTGTAAGGATAACAACATCCCAATAATTGTATTTGCTTTAGATGAACCTGGAAATATAAAAAGAGCCATAGTAGGCGAAAAAATAGGAACTTTTGTTTCAAACTAGGAGGAGTTTATGACTATTAAAGAAATCTATACCCTACATGAAGAAAAAATGAAAAAAACAATTGCCAATCTTGAATCGGAGCTTGGAACTTTAAAAGCCGGACGTGCAAATCCTCAAATGTTGGACAGGATAATGGTGGATTATTATGGTTCAATGGTTGCGCTAAACCAGGTTGGTAATGTCAGTGTGCCTGAAGCCAGAATGCTTGTAATTACCCCTTGGGAAAAATCAATGCTCAAGGTTATTGAAAAAGCAATTCAAAAGTCCGATCTTGGAATCAACCCTACAAATGACGGAACAGTAATCAGACTTGTTGTACCTGAATTAACAGAAGAAACAAGGAAGAACCTTGTAAAGACTGTTAAAAAATCCGGAGAAAATGCGAAGGTGGCAATCAGGTCAATCAGACGTGATGCGAATGAAAAGATAAAGGACCTTAAAAAAGATGATGTTGCAGAGGATATCATTAAAAAAGGTGAAGAAGACATCCAAAAGCTGACTGATAACTTTATAAAAAATGTTGATCAGATAGTAGATGCAAAAGAAAAGGATGTAATGAAGGTCTAAGGAGTGGTACCGGTGTCAATCGAAAATTTTGATAATAAAGAAAATAACAGGATGATGCCGGATAAAGAACGGATACCTGAACATATAGGAATTATCATGGATGGAAACGGCAGATGGGCAAAGGCCAGGAATCTGCCCCGTTCCATGGGGCATAAAGCAGGTGTTGAAACCATCAGGGAAATTATTAAAGAATGTAATTCCCTGGGTGTTAAGTATCTGACACTATATGCTTTTTCAACTGAAAACTGGAAAAGATCCGAGAAGGAAGTAGGTTTCCTCATGGATCTTTTAGTCATGTATTTAAGAAATG
>JASDTM010000167.1:0-8237 GCA_041891535.1 Clostridiaceae bacterium | reverse complement strand
TACTAATTACAGGAAAACCGTATTATTTATTGCAGACATAATAATAGTAATAGGGTCATTCCTATCGGCTTTATTATTGAAAAAAGAATTTATGCTGCAAGCAACAGATTTAATTGGGTTCAGATCTTATATTTTTATAATTGCATTTATATATGTTGCTGCATTCATTCTGTTCGGTCTTTATAGAAACATGTGGGCATATGCAGGATTAAATGAGTATATCTCTTTGATGTATGCAAATATTGTGGCGTTCTTTGGAACTATAATATTTGACCAGGTTTTAGAAACTGAATTTAGTATTTCAACTATTGTAATTGGAGCAATGATTGCCTTCTTCTTTACAGAGGGAATCAGAATAGCTTACAGAATAGTTATCAATAAAAAGAAACCACCATTAACAATGGTGGAAAAAGAAAGAAAGAATATATTGATTATTGGTGCTGGTCTTGCAGGCAAGCTATTAATAAACGAGATTAAAAACAACAGAAACATGAGATATGACATTCTCGGCCTTATCGATGATGATGTTAAAAAATATGGTCAATCTATTTCAGGTGTAAGTGTTGTAGGTACCACTGAGGATATACCAAAGCTTGTTGAGGATTTAAATGTCCATGAGGTTATCTTTGCAATTCCATCACTAACCGGAGAACAAAAGAAAAGGATACTAAATACCATAAACTCCACCTCAGTTAAAATGAAAACTCTGCCAAACATCTCAGAGATAATCAACAAAGGTTTGGATATCAATACCATCAGAGACGTTGAAATAACTGACTTACTTGGTCGTAAAGAGATAGAGATAAACAAACCTGAGATGTTAAGTTACATTGAAGGTAAAACTGTATTGGTTACTGGTGGAGGTGGCTCCATTGGATCTGAGCTTTGCAGACAGATATCAGAATACAAACCTAAGAAGCTCATAATCTTAGATATTTACGAAAATAATGCATACGAGATAGAAAATGAGCTCAAAGCTAATTTTAAACAACTGGACCTTATAACGCTTATAGCATCAGTTAGAGACAGAAAGAAAATTTTCGAAATTGTTAAAACATACAAGCCTGATATTATCTTCCATGCTGCAGCACATAAGCATGTACCTTTAATGGAGACTTCTCCTGAAGAAGCTATAAAGAACAATGTGTTCGGCACTTTAAACATGGTTCAGGCTGCAAATGATTTTGGAGTAAAAAGATTTATTTTAATTTCAACTGATAAAGCTGTAAACCCTACAAATATTATGGGAGCTACTAAGAGAGTCTGTGAGATGATTATTCAGACCTATGACAAAATATCAAAATCCTGTGACTATGTGGCAGTAAGATTTGGTAATGTCTTAGGATCGAATGGCTCTGTAATACCTTTGTTTAAAAAGCAGATTGCCCAGGGGGGACCTGTAACAGTAACTCATAGAGATATAACAAGATTCTTCATGACTATACCAGAAGCTGTACAGCTTGTATTAACTGCAGGCTCCATGGCTAAGGGTGGAGAAATATTTGTCTTGGATATGGGTGAGCCAGTAAAAATATACGATCTTGCCAAAAATCTAATCCGACTTTCTGGATTGGAACCTGATGTAGATATCAAGATAGAAGTAACTGGTCTAAGGCCTGGGGAGAAGCTTTATGAAGAGCTATTAATGGCTGAAGAGGGGCTTACTAAAACAGACAACGAACTAATCTTTATTGGTAAACCTCACAGTTTTTACTGGGATGAATTACTACCTAAACTTCAAAGCCTCAGAGATGTTGCGATTGATGAGAATGCCACAAGGGATGAAATAAAACAGGAAATGGCAAAAATTGTAGAAACATATAAATATCAAAAAACTGACTTATAAACAAACCTATAATCCTATAAATTTAGATACATGATTAGAAAATTAAAGAACAAACTGCAGGAGCTAATCCATGAAGACGCTTATATTTTTACCCGGTGCCATAGATGATGTTTTCTTTGAAAAAGAAATGAAATATATCAACAAATACTTTGATAAAGTGTTTGTCATTTCCTATGCAGGCGATAATGCTCTTTTTGAAAGTTTGTCACAAAAGTATGGATTTGAGTATAAAACAATAAAGCCATTTTCTGTTACATCTTCATTAAAGCTTTTAAATAAAGGATGGTTTAAGCTACCCCATGTCAAAGATGAGTTTAATAACCAACTTGGGGCTAGCCACCACTTTTTCAAAAAGCTTTATGCAGGTTTTTACGGTCTGTTTGCCATTGAAGCCAAGCCCTTGATTCAAGAGGTTATTGATAATTCAGATGGAGAAGTTTATCTATATTCTTATTGGCTCTCAAGGCCTGCTTATGTATTGGCTATGATGAATGAGCAAAGAAATCCAAAGGTTAAAGCAATAGTATCCAGAGCACATGGTTTTGATATTTATAAAGAGCGAAATAAATATGGTTATTTACCTTTCAGAAGTTTTATTAACTCTAATATGGATGAGATAAGTTTTGTAACTAATCATGGGATGCAGTATTTCAATAAAAACTGGCCTGACACAGACAATCTAATTAAAAGGGTTTTGTATCTTGGATCAGAAAACTGTAGTAATGACTTAAAAGAAATTAAAAACAAGAACGTTCCTGTAATTGCCACTACATCCTATGTAAGAGGCGTAAAAAGGTATGATCTGATTATTGAAGTACTTTCAAAACTCAAATCTGATTTTATATGGTATCAGTATGGTGAGGGAGAAGATATAACAAAAATCAAAGAATTGGCAGAATCAAAACTAACAGGCAAGAAGTTTGATTTTAGAGGCAGTATACCGAATAAGGAGCTATTAAACAGATACTTAAAGGATGATGTGGATTTTTTACTTAATCTCAGTGATTCAGAGGGTTTGCCTGTGACTTATATGGAGGCTATGTCTTTAGGTATACCAGTTCTTGCAAGAGATGTAGGTGGTTCATCAGAAATGGTTAATGAATCAAATGGAGTACTTCTTAAAAACGAACCTGATACAGATGCATGGGCTAGGATAATAGATCAGGAACTTAACTTAAGAGTAAATGATAGTGAAGGATATAAATACAAGTCTGGCAATGCTTTTAAAACATGGAGTACTAAGTTTAACTCAGATCAGAATATTGATGATTTTTTAAAGGATTTAAGTGAGTCAGACTTTGTTAAGAATTAAGTGTAATGAATGTAATTGATGAATAAAAGCTGGATAATATAAATAAATGTTCAGCTAATATTCACATAAATATTGTTTAATAGTGGTATGATTCCATAGGAAATTTTAAACAGAATACAACTAAAGAAAAGTAATAAAAATTAATATTATAGAGGCGTTATTATGGCTAAACAAGTTTGCAACAGATGCGTGATGGACAATATAGGTGACGACACAATATCCTTTGCCAAGGATGGAACATGTAATTACTGCAACTACGCTTTGAGTAGAATGGACTCAACTTATTTCCCAAACGAAGAAGGACAAAAAAAGATTGAGGATATGCTCAAGGTTTTAAAAGAAGAAGGACAAGGTAAAGAATTTGATTGTCTCATGGGTTTATCCGGTGGACTGGATTCAGCATACCTCGCTTACTTAGGTGCGACTAAATGGGGTTTAAGAATTCTTGCTGTCCATATTGACGATGGATTTGATACTGATATTGCTAAAGCAAATATAAGAAACCTTTGTAAGGCGTGCAAGATTAAGCTGATAATGGTCAGACCATAGAAAAATCAATATATGGATTTAATCAGGTCATATATAAGAGCTGGTGTACCTGGTATTGCTTTACCACAGGACAATGTCTTACTAGCATGCTTAAGAAAAGTAAGTTTGAAATACAATATCAAATACTATTTATCAGGAGCTAACTTTGCCCTGGAGTCTATACTTCAAAGAGGTAATACACACAATGCCTCAGATAAGACACAATTATTGGATATACATAAAAAGTTTGGAGAGGGATCTATTGAAAAGTTACCAACAATAACACTCTTTGAGAGGTATATTGGTCAAAGATTTATTAATAAGATAACTTCTTTCCATCCTTTAGACTATATAGACTACAACAGAGAAAGAGCTATAAAAGAACTTAGAGAAAATGCAGGTTTTGACTATTATGGTGGTAAGCACTATGAATCAGTCTTTACTAAATTTGTTCAGGTTTATTATCTCCCAAAGAAATTTGGGGTGGATAAAAGAAAATCTCATTTATCAAGTTTGATTATTTCAGGTCAAATGACTAGAGATGAAGCTCTGATCGAATTAGCCAAACCAATGTATGATGAAGAACAGATGGAAAAGGATATAGCATTTATCCTTGAACAGATAAATATGTCAAGGGATGAATTTGAGAAGATAATGAGTGAATCACCTAAGTCACATAAAGACTATAAGGCTTCACCATTGAACAATCTTGCAGGTATTGCAAGATCATTCAGGAGATTTTTAGGAGAGTAAAATGAAAAAGATATGTCATATTACCAGTACCCGTCAAAATAGTATACCAAGACTTTTAAGAGAGTCTGGCACTGCTGTCAATATGGATTTAAAACCCATTATTGTGGCTTTGGGTAGCACTTTTGAAAGGGATGGAATTGACTTTATCGGTGTTGCACCCCCAAAGAGCAGACTTGAGAGAATGCTTAAAACAAGCAGGATACTGGTTAATGAGGGGATTAAAACAGATGCTGAAATATACCAACTACATGACCCGGAGTTATTGCCTTATGCCATGAAGTTAAAAAGAATGGGTAAGAAGGTAATATTCGACAGTCATGAATTCTATGCGAGGCAGATTCAGGTAAGAGAGTATTTACCAAAACCACTAAGAAACATAGTATCAAAGGCCTACAAAGCTTATGAAGGACATATATGCAGAAAGCTGGATGCAGTCTTGGCTGTTTGCACAATAAACGGTAAAGACTACTTTGAAGGCAGATCAAAGCAAACCGTATTTTTAGAAAATCTCCCGGATATCACAATATTCAGCGATGATGAAACAGAATATAAAACCAGAGAGAAAAACGTTATTTACATTGGTGCTTTATCAGACTCCAGAGGGATAACAAATCTTATTAAGGCTGCAGCATTAGCTGAAATAAAATTAGTTCTTTGTGGTCCCTTTGATTCAGATGATTATAAAAAGTCTTTAGAAGCAATGCCTGAATATAAGTGGGTAGACTACAGAGGAGTACTTTCAAGAAAAGAGATAGCAGAGGTTTTAAAAACCTGTGGAGTTGGTGCTTCTACCTTAAGAGATGTGGGACAGTATTTTGAAATAGATACACTCCCTACAAAGGTATATGAGTATATGGCTCTTGGACTACCGGTCCTTATATCAGATACTGGCTATGCTAAAAAGCTTCTTAACAAAGATAAATTCGGAGTCTCAACAAATCCTGAAGATCCAACTGATATGGCTAGAAACATTAAAGAACTGATATCTAATCCAATTGAATCCGAAAACATGGGTAAAGTTGGTAAAGAGCTGGTTAAAACTAAATTTAACTGGCAAGAGGAAGAAAAAAAGCTGATTAAGCTTTATAACGAATTGCTACAATAACAATTCACCGAAATTTAATAAAATACTATACATCAAGGATTATGCATTTATAAGTACAGCTAGAATGTGATGAGTGCATGATTTCGAACAAATGATAACTAATCAAATGTTTTAATAAACCATTAAAATGCATTTGATAATTGAATGGCAAGTTGTATAAAAATAAAAATTGCTGTGGTGCATTGTATAATTAAGTAAGGGTAGAAGTCGTGTAATTTGGGAACTACAGAAGCATTTGCTTCGATGAAGGAGGATCCTTATGAGAATAAATTTTTCACCACCAGACATTTCTGAAAAAGAAATAGATGCAGTGGTAAAAGTTCTTAGATCTTGTTGGATAACAACTGGACCTATGACAAAACATTTTGAAAGAAAAATCGCAGAGTACTGTGATGTTAATAGAGCTGTTTGCGTAAACTCAGCCACAATCGGCATGGAATTCGTGCTTAGATTATTGGGTATTGGCCCTGGTGATGAGGTTATAACAACTGCATACACTTATACTGCTTCGGCATCCATAATAGATCATGTTGGAGCGAAAATTGTATTTGCTGATTGTCAAAAAGATAGTTTCTTAATTGATTATGATGATGTTGAATCAAAAATAACAGAAAGAACCAAGGTGATAATACCTGTAGATATTGCTGGTGTTGTGGCGGACTCAGAAAGATTAATAAAAATTGCGGAGAGCAAGAAACACTTATTCAAAGCAAATAGTAAACTCCAGGAAGTTTTTAACAGAATTATCATATTATCTGACTCAGCTCATGCTTTTGGTTCTGTGAGAAACGGCAAAAAAGCTGGCTCAATTGCTGATTTTTCCTGTTTTTCATTCCATGCAGTTAAGAACCTGACGACTGGCGAAGGTGGAGCAATTACTTGGAGAAATCGCGATGGCATTTGTGATGAAGAAATATATACTGATTTAATGCTTTTGGCTTTACATGGACAGAATAAAGACGCGTTGTCTAAGCTTAATCCGGCATCTTGGGAGTATGATATTATCCACCCTGGATATAAGGGTAATATGACAGATATTGTTGCAGCAATTGGATTGGTCCAGTTTGGCAGATATGAAGGATTGTTAGAGAGAAGAAAAGAGATTATCAACTACTATGATGAAAGAATTAAAGAAGTTGATTTCCTTGAGTCTTTCAAGCACTTTGAAGATAATATGACTTCTGTTGGCCACTTATACTTAGTTAATCTTAAAGGCAAAACAGAAGCATTCAGAAACAGAGTAATTGAGATAATGAGCGACAGATCAATTGCAACAAACGTACACTATAAGCCACTACCAATGATGACAGCATATAAAAATATGGGTTTTGATATTAAAGATTATCCTAATGCATATAACAGATTTAAAAATGAGATAACAATTCCACTTCATACTTTACTATCAGATGATGATATTAAGTATGTCATGGACAATTTTATAGATGTTGTCAAAACACTGGATAAAGATGAAGAATACAAATAATAGTGAAACTAATAAAAAAGAATCAAATAATTTTAAAGATAAACCTAAGACTCTTTGGAAAGACATATTTGATTTAGTATTGGGGATAATAGGGTTCATATTATTATCCCCAATACTTGTAATAATTTCTGTGCTTGTTGTTTTTACATCTAAAGGACCTGCTTTCTTTAAACAGGATAGAGTAGGTAAAAACGGTAGAGTATTTGGAATCTATAAGTTCAGAACCATGATTACAAATGCAGAAGATGTTGGGCTTAAGCTAACTATTGGAGATGATCCAAGAATAACTAGTGTTGGTAAAGTCTTAAGAAAGTATAAGTTAGATGAACTGACACAGATTATCAATATTGTTATTGGGGATATGAGTTTTGTAGGTCCTAGACCAGAAGTGCCAAAGTATGTTGCAATGTATAATCCAGAACAAAGAAAGGTTTTAATTGTTAAACCAGGTGTAACTGACTTAGCATCAATAAAATTCAGAAATGAGAATGAAATTTTAGGTAAATCAAAAGATCCTGAGAAAACCTATATAGAAAAGATAATGCCTGAAAAACTTAGAATTAATCTTGAGTATGTGGAGAATATTTCACTGCTTAATGATATCAGATTAATTTTAAAAACTATTAAGGAAGTATTTTTCAGGAGTTAGGAGTAGCCAATGAATGTTTTATATATTGATCATTATGCAGGGTCTGACACCATGGGTATGGAATTCAGACCCTTCTATATGGCTAAAGAATGGGGAAAAGAGAATATAAAAACTACAATTCTTTGTGCTGACTTCTCTCATTTAAGAAAAAAGAATCCAGTAATTAAGAAGAATTTAGAAGTTAAAACAATTGATGGTGCTGACTTCATGTTTATTAAAACCAGAAGATATCATGGTAATGGAGCATCAAGATTAATTTCAATGTTTGAGTTTGTTGCTAAAGGTATCAGATACACTGATGAGATTATAAAAAGAGTTAAACCAGATGTTGTTATTTGTTCTTCTACTTATCCAATGGATACATATATTGGACAAAGGATTAAGAAGAAAACCAGAGCAAAGTTAATACACGAAATCCATGATTTATGGCCATTGTCACCAATGGAGCTTGGAGGTTATAGTAAGAATCATCCTTTTATTATGATGCTCCAGAGTGCTGAAAATAGTGCTTATAAGAACTCGGATTTGATTGTATCAATATTACCTAATACAGAGCCATAT
>JASDTM010000166.1:0-8394 GCA_041891535.1 Clostridiaceae bacterium | reverse complement strand
CTGTCATCCCGATGGACCATATAGATGGTCCCGTCAATGAGTCACAATTCTATGCCTGCGGTCCATTTAAATATGTTGCAAGAGATTTTATAAAATACCAGATTTCCTATGTATCCTGCACCTGCAGAGAGGCATCCGTTAATTTCTGGCAAACTGCTTACCTTGAACTATCTTTACCTGAAAGTAAAAAGGTAGAAGACTCTGTAATTAAGACAATCAGTTATGACAAGGACCCTTCAGGTAAATATACTGTTGGAGCATGGGGAGACAGTAATCCAATCCCGAATGGAACTACATATGAAAAGATAAAGACAGAATATATCCCATACTATGTCGGTAAAACACTTGGAAGTATTTCCGGATTCAACACTATAAAGGATATCGACAAGGCAGATTATGCAAAGGGTGACGGAAGATCCGCCTATTCAGTAGACGCATTCTCTGGAGCCACAGTATCAACAAACAATATTTTAAGATTGCTTCTCGCTGCAGGTAAGTACCATGGTACAGATGAATTCTTCGGCGGAACTGGTGCAGCTGTTACCCCTCCGGCATCAACTCCAGCCACTACAACAACTGCAAGTGCACCAGCTACCACAACTACTCCTGCAGCAGTTGTAACTCCTCCAGCAACAGTTGGAGCAGAGCTGCCAACTTCAAGAGATACGTCCAAATCCTTTAAGGCTAACAAGGATGCAACAGAGCTCACTGCTTGTACCTTAGACAGCTACGCATTTGAATGTTCAGGTGTAACATCAGAGAACCTGTCCCAGTTCCTTGGCAGAGAAGATGTACTTTATGTTGACCTGCGTGATTTTGAAGACTATGTTAAAAAACACTTCAGAAACTTTGAGGCAGTTCCATTCTTCGCTTATATCTATAACAAGGATGCAGCTACAAATCCTGACATGATTCAGCTTTACGGCGGAACACCAACAGAACCTGTTCCAGTTTATAAAGAATCAGATACACTTCTTAATGTATTCTTCCCTAAGGATAAAACCATCTTCTTGATGTGTCAGAGCGGTGGAAGAGTCAAGATGCTGATGGATATCATGAAAGCACGTGGATGGGATATGACAAAGGTTTATAACATCGGCGGCATGGCTCAATACACAGGTTCAGAGTATAAGGAGCACATTACCGATACTCCAGAACTTACAATCAAGTCAAACTACAATTTTGAAGGCTTGACCAGAATAGCACCATAAAAGACAAAAATGATTCACCCTCTTCAGTTAGTATTAATCTACTGAAGAGGGTGAGTTTTTTTAAAAAATATTGTATTAATTTAAAATAATTGTCACTGTACGAAAATTGTTTCATCTCTCTGAGTATGAAAACTGTTGATACCAGACATTTTTAGAGTGCTCATTAATGCCAAGTGTTAAGGACATGATGCTAACAATAGTTATTACGATTAGAATTTATACTAGAGATTAGTTGATTTTGAATACCAAAAATTGGTATTTCAATTAGCAGGTTTTTCAGCTATGGAACGGAAATAATCCCACAAACCCTTGACATAAGGAGGTTTGTGGGATTAAATTGTTTTTTTTGATGTATTTATACAACTTGAATTTTATCTATAGCTTACTGCTTCTACGCCTTCGCTTCTTATTATTTCCTTTAGCCTTTCAACAAGTTCAAATGATGGTGTTCCAAAGTCCCTTGATGGAATCAGGTGTCCTAAGGCTTCATACTTTTCATCTCCGAAGCTGTGGTATGGCAAAAGCTCTATTTTAGGATTATTAACATTATCTTTGACGAATTTTGCAGTGTTTCTAATATTTTCGTCGTCTGCATTAACACCCAGTATTAACGGTATTCTTACTACTACTTCAGTATCAAGCTCTTTGAGCCTTTTAATGTTGCTCAATATTTTCTCATTGCTGACCTTAGTGAACTTTTTATGCTTTTCATCATTAAATAGCTTCATGTCAATGAAGATTAAGTCCAGCTTTCCGAGGATATCTTTAACCTCATCAAAATCGAAATAGCCTGAGGTTTCAATGGCAAGATTAAGTGCCTTATCATAAAGTCTGTTGGTGAGCTCTCTGAGCATTTCCTGCTGCATTGTGGCTTCTCCACCTGAGAATGTAACTCCCCCTCCGGAATATCTGTAGAATATTTCCTGTCTTTCAATTATCTTTAAAAGATCATCAACAGAGTATTCATTGACTAATCTTATTCTGCTTTTTGTAGGACATACTTCCACACATTTTCCACAGGATGTACATTTTGCTCTGGCTTCAGGCCTATTTAAGTCTATGCCGATTCCTTCCGGACAAACTATTGCACATTTCCCACAGGAAATACAAGTTTCCTTCCTGTAAGCCACTTTATTCACATTACCCAGTCCCTCAGGATTTGAGCACCATTCGCACCTTAGAGGGCATCCGGCAAAGAACACTATTGTTCTTATTCCATCTCCGTCATTTACTGAGAAATTTTGTGGTTCCATAAAATATCCGGTCAAATTGGTCATAATCTCTCCATTTTAAAGTAAGTAGTTTTATAGTTAATTCTATTTTTTAGAATTTTTCGTGTGCTGTTCTTGCTATGATAGCATCCTGCATGCTTCTTGACAGGTTTACGAACTGAGTACTGTATCCTGCAACCCTGACTAAAAGATCCTTATACATCTCCGGTGTTTCCTGTGCCTTTCTCAAGGTTTCAGTTGAAACAGTGTTGAACTGTACATGGAAGGCTCCTAGTGCAAAGAATGACTGAATCATATGTCCAAGGTTCGTCTGGCCCCTCTTTGTCTTTACCAGATCCTCTGCAAGTCTTAAGTTAAGCAAGGTTCCACCTGAATGGACATCCTGATTAAGCTTTGCAGCAGATCTCATAGCAGCCAAAGGTGTTGATGTGTCAGATCCGGCATAAGGTGAAACACCCTCTGATAATGGCTCTGTTGCACGTCTTCCGCATGGTGTAGCTCCTACAACCTTACCAGTAGGCAGGTAGTTTGAGATTCCCATGAAAGCGGTGTTGAAGTTATTACCATTGAAATCCTTGTATTTATGACCTTCCTCATAGTAATGGTTAGCCATTTTTATTGCTATATCATCTGTGTAGTCTATATCATTACCATATTTAGGTACTTTAAGTGCCATTTGTCTTAATTCGTCATAGCCTTCCCAGTTAGCATTAAGTGCATCAATAAGTGTTGCCATATCCACAACCTTGTCTTCAAATACAAGCTTTTTGATTACTGCCAGTGAGTTTGATGTAACACCTAATCCTATTCCGGTAAGAACAGGTCCTAAGTTGTATTTTGCTCCTGCATCAACCAAATCTACGCCATCCTCAATACACTGTTCAATACAGGAGGATAAAAATGGTCTTGGAACCAATTCCTTATGCAGCTTCTGAGCCAGAAGTGTCGATATTATTGAATGTTTGATCAGGTTGTCAAACTGCTTGTAGAATGCTGATTCCACTTCTTCATAGCTTGCAAAGGTCTTTGGATCCTTTTCTTGAAGGCCTATTTTCTTTCCTGTAATTCTGCTGTGTCCGCCGTTTAGAGCATATTCAAGTGCTGCGGTGAAGTTTATATTTACAGCTGAGGTCCACTCACCAGTTTTTCTGAAGTGAGGTACTACGCAGCCGCAGTTATTCCAATCCCTAGCATCTTCAGGCTCATAGCCTGTGTTTATAAGCATTTGATAGCCAGCCTGGTCACTGTGTATAGCCGGGAAACCTGTTCCCTTGCTTACCAAGTGTGTAACTGCTGACAAGAATTCAGGAAGACAGCCCTGATGAATTCTGACACTCAAACCAGGCTGATGTGTCTTTGTCATTTCAGTTGCCTTTAAGGCCATATATGAAAGCTCATTTGTAGCATCCTTACCATCTCTGGTCTTTCCACCCACTGTCAGGTTCTGGAACTGGTTGTAGCCTGCAAAGAACTCTGCTGTATTTGCAGAAATTGTCCAAACCCATTCAGATAGCTTGAGCCAAAGTGCATTTACAAGCTCCTGGATTTCTTCATCAGTCTTTATATTGTTTTCCTTGTCATGCTTATAGTATGGATACATGAACTGGTCGAATCTTCCAACATTAAGTGCCAATGGGTTTTCAGATAAAATACCGCCTATCTGAGTAAACCAAACAAATTGAATAGCTTCGTGGAAGGTTTCAGGAGGATTCTCAGGAATCTTATCACATATTCTTGCAATCTCAATTAACTCTGCCTTTCTTACTTTATCCTTTTCAGTCTCTGCCATTTCAAGTGCTTTTTTGGAATATCTCTTAGCTAGAGTGATTATACCCTCTGAGGTCAAGATTATTGAATCATAGAAATCCTTCTTTTTCTGACCTTCAGCAGTGAGAAGATCCAAACCCTTTAAATGCTTCTTGGCGTCTTTGATTATTCCCTTGAAGCCTTTTACAAATAGGACGTCCTGATAGTCAGGTGTGATTTCACCTACTGCCTGCCTCCATTTTGAGTCATTATCAACAATACCGGTATCCACGGCTACTATTGCAGTTTCTTCTGGAAGCTGTGCCAAGAATGCTTCTTCCAAGGACTTATTCTTCCAATATGGGAATATGTTTTCTCTGACATAGGCTCTTTGCTCATCTGTCATAACATATGGATCCTGGACTCTCTTGTCAAAATTGTCCATTTCCCTGTCAACCCAGGTCCATGAAAATTCAGGGGTCAAAATACCACATTTTCTGAACTCGCCTGTAGCTCCAACAATGAGTTCACCATCAAAAATATTAACAACTAGCTCTTTACATGCATCGTTGAATGCTATAGCTCTTCTTATCGGAATGGATTTTCCCTCTGTCCTTTTATGGGACTCAGTCCAAATCCTTGCTCTCTCGTAGGATATTGCCGGCTTTGAGTTGATATAGTTCTGTCTGATTTTTTCAATTCTTTCAGTGATCATTTGAATCTCCCCTAAAATTTAATTTAACATTATTAATACGTTATAGCGGTCTTCGTTTTTATTATTATACGCTGAGCTTCCCCAGCGTTTAATTATCAATACTTTATGATGTTTTGAAAAATTGCTTCTTCATCGAAGGGATTGTTATATTGATGTGGAATATCTCCCTTGAATGCCATTGCTGCAGGAGCTTCTAAAATGTATCTTTTGTCATTTGCAACAACTTCAATTTTGCCCTTTGTTACAACCACATGCTCCGTTGTTGAAAGCTTATGTGCTGAGGATACATGGTTTGCTCCTGGTAGCAGCTTGATATAAAAATATTCAAAGCCTGTTAAAGGATCAAAGGGAAAAACACTGTACAAAACCATGTCATTGTCTGATTCATAAATTGGATCCAATGCCTCAATATCTATAACATCCTTTTCGTCCTTGTCACTTTGTAAAAGCTCGGAGAAGGATATCTTAAGGCCTGTGGAAATCTTCCAAAGTGTGGAGATTGTTGGAGTGGATTCACCTCTTTCTATTTGTCCCAGCATGGCTTTGGATACTCCTGTCAGCCCTGCTGTTTCCTCTAAGGTGAGCCCTCTTTCAAATCTTGTTTTTTTAAGTGCTGCACTTATGTTAATTAATGGATCTGTCACTTTTTTACCCCTTGTACGTCATTACATACAGAATATTCTAAAGCGCTTTAAAAGTCAATAAAAATCATTAAATTTTCCATTTATTTCATACCCTCCAAACCCGTTGAAATCAGCTGCTTCCCGTATATTTTTGAAAAGCATTTCCAAAATACCCTTTTTAAAGCAAAAAATAGCCCAAAAAAGTGGCTCGGATAATATAACGTTTGAAGAAAATAGTATAAAACAACTATATTTGATAAATATGTTTTTTATTTTACACTCAATATTTCTCCATTTAGGCTATAATTTTAGGAGAGAAAGATTGTTAAAAAATTAAGCCATATATTAAACGGAGGTACTGATAAATGAAAGACGTTATAATTGCCTTGGATTTTCAGACAAAAAAGGAAGTCACAGATTTTTTGAAGCCCTTTGAATCCCCTGTATTTGTCAAGGTTGGTATGGAGCTTTTCTACAGTGAAGGACCTGAAATAATAAGATACTTAAAGAATGAGGGTCACAAGGTATTCTTGGATCTTAAGTTCCATGACATTCCAAATACTGTTGCCGGTGCAGTAAGATCCGTTGCATCTTTAGGTGTAGACATAGTAAATGTCCATGCTGCAGGTGGAATAAAAATGATGGCTGATGCAAAGGCTGAAATTGAAAAATCAGGTGCAGATACAAAACTAATAGCTATAACCCAACTGACCTCAACCAGCAGTGATGTTTTGAAAAATGAAATATTGATTGACTTGCCTTTGGAAGAAACGGTGCTTAAATATGCTGAAAATGCTAAGACCGCAAGCCTTGATGGTGTTGTATGCTCAGCTTTAGAGGTACCCGTAATTAAAAATCATTTAGGAGAAGCTTTTTTAACTGTGACTCCTGGAATCAGACCTTCTGATTCAGACAAGGGCGACCAGAAACGAGTGGTTACACCTGCTGATGCAAAAAAGCTTGGCTCTGACTACATTGTTGTAGGAAGACCAATAACCAAGGCCGAGAATCCATATAAGGCATATTTGGATATTAAAAAAGACTTTATGGGGGAATAACAAATGAAAAATATTGCTGAAATCCTATTAAACATCAAAGCTGTGGCACTAAGCCCCGAACATCCCTTCACCTGGGCTTCAGGTATTAAATCCCCGATTTATACAGATAACAGACTTATTCTTTCTTTCCCAAAGGAAAGAAGGATTGTAGAAAATGCTTTAATTGAAACAATTAAAAAGGAATTTCCAGAGGTTCAGGGCATAATGGGAACTGCAACTGCAGGTATCCCCCACGCAGCAATATGTGCATGGGAAATGGATCTTCCCATGGGCTTTGTAAGAAGCAAAGCAAAGGACCATGGCAAGGAAAACTCCATTGAAGGAAAATACCACCAAGGTCAAAAAATAGTAGTGGTTGAAGATTTGATCTCAACCGGCGGCTCATCCTTGGAAGTGGTAAAAACCTTAAGAAATGCAGGTTGTAATGTCATCGGACTAATTTCTGTATTCACCTACGGAATGGAAAAAGCAAAGCTGGCAGTAAAAGAAGCCGATGTTAAGACAGTTTCTTTGACTGATTACAATGAGCTTTTAGAAGTAGCCATTGATAAAAATTACATCGATGAAGCCTCAGAGAATAAACTCAAGGCATTCATGAGCAATCCATCTGATGAAAGCTGGATGACAAAGTAAAAAAACCTTAACCCTATGAAACAGACTGCTTTCAGCCTTTAAAACATTGGCTTCAGCAGTCTTTCTTTCTTCTATCTCGCTTTACTTATAGTTGCCTCATTTTGAGTCTTATTCTCGTATATGTCCAAAAACAAATTGATGAATGTAAACTCATTTGATTGATCTTCATTGATTTTCGAACCAAGTTTTTCACTTAGTTTAATGCTGGCTTCTCCGAATTTTTCATAATTCTCAGACGTTAATTCCTTGGCACCCATGAGCTTTAAAACCTCAGGGTACACAGTTGGTATGGTCTTTTTAAACTCCGCAAGTGCAACCTCTGGATTTTTAAACTCTTTTTGAAGATTTAATTTAGTCCCATTGATGGTTTCCTCTGGAGTAAATGTGTCTTCAAATAATTTCTCGAGGTTTGCTTTTCTTTCAGATATGGACAATTTACTGCCCGTATCCGCAGCAGTTACTGATTGGTTCACATTTGAACAGGAAGTCAAGGCAATGGTACTTACCATCATACACAGCAAAACAAGGATAAAAAATCTGCTTTTGATTCTCATAAATTCCCCCAATTTTTATTAATTCTTAGATTTATTGTTTCTGAGCTTATTCAATTTCTCATCTATCTAAAGAATGAATGTTAAAAAACAGAGCTTCTATGGTCTGTGAGCATATCCGACTGCTTCCCTGACTGTTTTAAATCCATAGGTTTCCAGTACGTGAGGAAGTTTTTCGATAATTTCAGGACAGATATAAGGGTCAACAAAGTTCATTGTTCCTATTGCAACTGCTGAAGCTCCCGCATAAAGGAATTCCAATACATCCTCTGCCGTTGAGATGCCTCCCATACCGATAATCGGAATATTTACTGTCTTGAAGACCTCGTAAATCATCCTGATGGCAACTGGCTTTACTGCCGGACCTGAGAGTCCTCCAGTTCCATTTGCCAATAATGGTCTACCCTTTTTAAGATCAATTCTCATTGCAGTTATTGTATTGATCATGGTTATTCCATCAGCTCCGCCTTCTTCTACGGCCTTTGCCATTGCCTTGATGTCCGAAACATTTGGTGAGAGCTTCATATAAATCGGCTTATGGGTAACCTCTTTAAGTTTTTTAGTAAGATCATAGGCTACCTCTGGGTCCTGGCCGAAGGTTATGCCACCTTGTTTAACATTGGGA
>JASDTM010000165.1:3947-8579 GCA_041891535.1 Clostridiaceae bacterium | reverse complement strand
TCCTAATACCATACCGATGATGGTTGAAATGATAACCGCAAGTGTTCCGATGGTCATGGATAAACGACCACCATTAACAATACGGGTTAAAACATCACGGCCGAAATCGTCTGTTCCAAGTGAGTAACCCTTTAATCCGAAGGAACCTAAGTTTCCTTCAGCAGTCTGGTAATAATTCTGATAGAATCCAGACCTTACTAATTTTACGTTTGAAGTGCCTTCAGGGATTTTAGTCTGCCCCTGGTCACTGACTCCCCAGGCTACAACTGATCCATCTTCCAGTTGAGCAGTTACATGGTATAATCCGCCCTTTATGGATACCGGCTTGGAGTTGAATTTAGGGATTTCCTGATCTTTTCTATATCCTAAGTTACCCCAGTCAACAACTGTTCCATCTTCTTTGATGGCAGCAAAAGCCTTGGAAGTTGCTGTAATATCTGTGAACTTGCCCTCAGGCGGCATGGAGAAGGTGCCTTTCTGGGTTCCTAAATATACTATCTGCCCGTCAGTGGTCAAGCCTGTTACAGCATTAGTAGTCATTGCAATTTTAGCAATCTTACCTTGATATTTGTGCATTTCAAAATAATCAAAGTTCATTGTATTGCCCCAGGCAATAGTCTTTCCGTCTTCAGTAACAGCCAAGCTGAACTTGTAACCGGCATAGACATCTTTTACCTTTGCACTTCTTAGCTGAGGTGGGATTCTTGTCTGGCCGTTTCTGCCATTTCCCCATGCCCAAACTTTTCCGTTTTTATCAATTGCAAGTACATGGTCATATCCGGCTGATATCTTGACTAATTCTCCCATATCCTTAGGAGCATTTGCTTCAAGATCCGGCATTGCGAACAAAACCTTCTCGCCCCAGGCGTGGAATTTTCCATCCTTGTCAACACCAACTGAGAAAGCACTACCTACGCTTACATCCCTTGCGCCACTCTTCATGGCATCAGGGAACTTCATGTAGTTTTGTGAAGGCGGCAGGTTAGCCTGCATCGGCTCATTGTACCCCAAATCTATTTTGAAATAGTTTGGTGCAATAAACATGAATGCTGCAATGAGTAGAAACAGGATTAAAGCTCCCATGGACAGCTTGTTGGAAGCAAAAGTCTTTATGACAGTCTTCCATGGATTCTGTATCTGCTCTTCTTGGAAAATGTTCAGCTGTTCTCTTTTTCTACCGAACAGGGCAGATTTAACCAGCCCCGTCTTCTTCTTTTCGGGTTTATTGTTTAAATTTTCTGTCATGGCTACTCCCCTATGCGTCAACTCTAACACGTGGGTCTACTAAACCGAAGGTCAGGTCGATAATCAGATTTGCTGACAGAGCCAAGAGAACATAGAACATTTGAATTCCCAGTCCCACTGCCCAGTCTTGGTTTCTTAGTGCTGTTATAAATGTATTACCCATTCCATTTAATCCGAACATGGTTTCAACAACTATGGAACCATAGAAGATTGAAAGTATCCAACCGATTAACAGGGTAACAACCGGTAACAGCGCATTTCTCCATGCATGAGAGAATATAACAGATTTTTCGGATAATCCCTTTGCCCTGGCTGTTTTAATATAATCCATGGACAGGGAACTAACCATTGCGGACCTAATATACCTGGTTGTGCTCGCCATGGATGACAGAACCAGAACAGTGACAGGCAAGAACATATGCCACCACTGATCCAATTGCTGCTGCCATGGTGTCATACCGGTAAGATTTGGAGTCCTCCAACCACTTACCGGGAACCATCCCAGCTGGACCGCAAAGAAATATATCAATACCAAGGATGTAACGAATGACGGGATGGAGACTCCTATCAATGTTTGAACTTGGATAATTCTGTCGAAAATAGTATTTTTCTTAACTGCCATAGCAATACCTAAAGGTATGGTTATTATTAGGCCAAAGAAAACGACGAATAAGTTCATTTGCACTGTATTTTTCAACGGTGTCAAAATAACGTCCATGACCGGACGGCTGTAAAGTGATGACATACCAAGGTCCAATGTTATCAGTCTTGAGAACCACTTGATATATCTTGTGAACATCGGGTCGTCTAAACCCATCTGAGCCCTTGTAGACTCATACATATGCTTGAAAGCTTCAGGTGTTAATGTACCCCTCAAATGATACACCTTCGCCATTGCAGGATCTCCAGGCACACTGTTGTACATGAAGAATATAATAACTGACAATGCGATGAATACGAGTATGATGTAAATCAGACGTTTTAATATATACTTAGCCATTTTGTCTCCCCTTTTGCACAATCAATATCCTTAACGTGCAAATGGGGCTTTTTAAAGCCCCATTTGCTTTTGTTAAAGATAAATGTTGAACTTACTTATCTACAGTCGCGTATAGAATGTTGTCAACCATTGTAGATGATGCTGTTGCTTCATAGTTCTTGATCTTTGAGTTGAAGAAGTCGTGGATCTGGTTTGAGTAAAGTGGTAGGTCAGGAAGTAACTGATTCCATTTTACTATGTAATCCTGGAAGCCCTTAACAAAGCCTTCTCTGTCTGTAGGGTCAACCTTCCAATATCCTTCAGCTAATTTCTCAAGCTCTGGATCTGTTATGAAGTTTACGTTGTAACCTTCTGATAACTTCTTAGGGTCAGTTGTGTATGTATCCATTGGAACATATCCTACTGGGAAGTTTGATGCCAAGTTGAACATGTTGAATGTCTTCTCGCCATACTTCTCGCCCTGTGAAGCATCTCTGTAGTAGTAGTTAAGAAGTTCTTCGAAAGTCATTACTGTCTGTTCGATCTTCATTCCTGCTGCTTCTACATCTGGGGATTTCTGTAACTGAGTTACCAATAGTTCAGAAACTGCGTTGTTTTCTGATGAAGACCACTTTATCAATAGAGGCATCAATTCGCCTGTATCAGGGTTCTTCTTGTATCTTAAGCCTGTTCCGCCATAAGCTGCGCCAGATTCGTTAAGATTCCAGCCTGCCTTGTCTAAAAGCTCTTTTGCCTTGTTTAAGTCGTAGGAGTACTGATCCAATTTCTCAGCAAATACTGCCTGGGATTCTTTATAGAACCACTGGCCTTCGCCGTAAGGACCATTAACAACTGTTCCAAATCCGCCTGTGAATGCCTGAGCGAAGTTGTTTCTGTCAAGAAGATGGCCTATAGCCTGTCTTACTTCAACGTCCTTGGTTGGGTAAATGTCTGCTACGAATGTAAGCTTACCGTATCCAGCTCTTGGATATGAGAAGTAGTCAAATTTCTTTGATCCATCTTCAACAAGTCCTAAACCAGCATTGATTTCTGTTCCTGACATCATTGAGCTTAATAGGTCAACTCCGCCTGTCTTCAATTCATCTATAGCTGTTGCTGAAGTGATGTGCTTGTATATAACGTACTGGATTGTAGGCTTTTTGCCTTCATAGTTTCCAGCGAACTTGTCATTGATTTCAAGAACCAATATCTTTGATGCTGCATCCCATTCCTTTATCTTGTATGGGCCTGTTGCAGGTCTGACTGGGTTGTTCTTTGCTTTCAGCATCGATTCACCGAAGTTTGCTGCTGTGAAGTTGTCTGAAAGGTATGCGCCCTGTCCGTCATCCTTAACCTCTACTTTTCCTGCTGCTGAGTTGTTCAGCCAGAAATCAAGGTTAGTAGGTCCAACAGAAACCTGTGCCAATTCATAGAATGAAGGAACATAAGTAGCTGCGATAGTTACTGAGAATGTCATGTCATCTATTAAACGAACACCTGAGAATTCCTTTGCTTCCTTCTTTAAGTACTCCTGATATCCTACATAGTAGTTACCATAAGTAGGTCTTCCTTTTAACTCTTCCAAAACTGGTGAAGAGAAAAGAAGAACTGATGCTACATAGTCTTTAGCTGTGATCTTGGATCCGTCTGAATAAACAAGACCATCTTTAATTTTGAATGTGTATGTCTTTGAACCATCATCATTTTTCTTTGCTTCATGGGAAGCTACAACTGTAGGGTTGATCAACAATTCGCCGTCTTTCTTTGCTTCAACGGTTGCAAGTGAATTTACATACTGGTTGATTGCGTTATCAGTTGCATTATTCTGCCAATATGGAGTTGCGAAGTCGCCAGTTGGCTCTGTGGTGGTACCAATAATTACGCTTGTACCGTTAAGGCCTGCTATTACCTCAGGCTGCTGAGCCGTTGAATCGGCTGGTGTGGTTGCAGCTGTCGTTCCTGCTGCTGTTGTGTCAGTTGGTGTCGATACTGGGGCAGTCGTACTAGGTGTTGCAGCTGGTGTACAAGCGGCAAGTATTGACGCGGCCATACCGACAGAAACGAGAAGTGAAAAGATTCGTTTCTTCATTACTTATCCTCCTTAAAAATTACAAAATGAGTTTATCCCATTTCAGATTAAAACCATATTAACATACAGAGCCGTCTTTATACAATATTTATATGTCAAATTTAATAATATCAGTATCCATAAGGATTGAAAGTGGTAAAATATATGCAAATTTGTTGCATAGTTTGATGTGTAAATGTTTAAATAAAATAAGCTTCAATTTCAGTTTTTTCTTGAGTTTCAATATCAATTATTAATTTTATGACTGATAAATTCAAAATATTTCATGGTTACTTTTAAAAATCTATTTATCTAATTTAGAATGAATACCAAATGCAAA
>JASDTM010000165.1:0-3937 GCA_041891535.1 Clostridiaceae bacterium | reverse complement strand
AATATCAATTAATATTCAGTGAATTTTCCCCAAATAATATGTCCATCTATCACGCACACATAAAATTAAATGTCCACTATAATTGGATTTTAAGGTACTGAAAACTTGTATCTTAATGCAAAGCTTGTCACTTTCATTATTTAAATTTCAGTGAGTTTATTGTTAATCTCGTAATTTATTCAAAAAATGTCCCACTTTTATTCAAATTGCTAAAATCCTATACAGCCCAATGGTTATTTTAGTTCAACCTCATTTATCACATTTTTCGATACATAACTTTTGAATGGCCTCCAAAAAAAAGGAGAAGCCTGGCAATGCCAGGCTGTTATTTATGCTCCCTCTTCCGCTTTTTTAACCATCATGGACTTAACCTTCATCAGTCTTGTTATGGAGGATCTTTCGTTCTCATCCAATTTCATTCTGATGTACCTGATTGTTTCAATAAGGTCTGGAATTGTCATATATTCCAGTGCGTTAACTCTTCTTCTGGTTTTTTCAATTTCATCTGCCATGAGCATACAAGCTTTTTCAACCTCAGCTAATTTTAATAGCTTGGGCATAATCTCGTATATCTTGGTGATGGAATCGTCCAAGTCCGCGGAAGTGTCATTGTAACCGTAAGGGTGGATTGAACCGCCCTCGTTCTCATGGATGAATTCCATGACCGGTACATTAACACTCATAATATTCTTTTTCTTGATATCTACAGTGATCTTCTCCGTAGGATACATCAAAGCAGCTTCGAGGACCGGGTCACTCATCATTGCACGGGCTAGAAGGAAATCCTGGAATCCTGATTCCAGTTCACCTTCAACCTCAATTCTGAGCTTCTGATTGACTCTGATCATTTCGATGAACTTTCTCATAAGCTCATCCTGTTTATCTTTTAGGAGTTTGTGACCTCTCGTGGCTGTCTTTAACCTTATCTTGAGCTTTGTAAGCTCCATACGGGTCGGATTAACATTGAGCTTAGCCATGGTTTAGTCAGCTCCTTTTATGTCCTCATTCTCGAGATATTTTTCAATATACTGATCTCTGATTCTCTTCAATTCATTCTTAGGCAGAATTCTTAAAAGTTCCCAGCCAAGGTTTAATGTCTCTTCTATGGTTCTGTTTCTCTCATAGCCCTGGGATACGTATCTTTCTTCGAATTGCTCTGCAAAAGTTGCGAATTTCTTATCATTGTCTGATAATGCAGAATCACCAAGTATGACTGCGAGTTCCTTTGCTTCCTTACCGGTTGCATAGGCTGCGAATAACTGGTTCATTGTATCAGCATGGTCTTCTCTTGTCTTGTCTCTTCCGATACCCTTGTCCTTAAGTCTTGAAAGTGAAGGAAGAACGTCAATCGGCGGTTCAATTCCCCTCTTATAAAGATCTCTGGACAGGATTATCTGACCCTCTGTGATATATCCTGTAAGGTCAGGAATTGGATGAGTCTTGTCATCCTCAGGCATTGAAAGTATAGGAATCTGAGTTATTGAACCCTTCTTACCCTTGATTCTTCCCGCTCTTTCATAAAGAGTTGAAAGGTCAGTGTACAGGTATCCAGGATATCCTCTTCTTCCAGGAACTTCCTTTCTTGCTGCAGAAGTCTCTCTTAAAGCTTCGCAGTAGTTTGTCATGTCAGTCATGATAACAAGAACCTGCATGTCTTTTTCAAATGCAAGGTACTCAGCACAGGTAAGTGCCATTCTTGGAGTTGATATACGTTCAATTGCAGGGTCATCTGCTAGGTTCATGAATAGTACTGCTCTGTCTATGGCTCCTGTCTTTGTAAAGTCATCTATGAAGAACTGAGCCTCTTCAAAGGTTATACCCATGGCTGCAAACACAACCGCGAATTTGTCTCCTGAGCCTAAAACTCTTGCCTGTCTTGCAATCTGAGCTGCAAGGTCAGCATGGGGAAGACCTGAACCTGAGAATATAGGCAATTTCTGCCCTCTAACAAGAGTATTAAGTCCGTCAATTGCAGAAATACCAGTCTGAATAAACTCAGACGGATAGTCTCTAGAAACCGGGTTAATAGGAGATCCGTTTATATCCTTCTTATCTTCGGGAATTATTCTCGGGCCATCATCCTTTGGTCTTCCAAGTCCGTCAAAGACTCTTCCGATCATGTCCTCTGAAACACCAAGTGTAAGAGGCTTTCCTCGGAATCTTGCCTTTGAACCTGCTAAATTAATACCAGCTGAGGATTCGAAAAGCTGTACCATGGCTTTATCACCTGATACTTCAAGAACTCTTCCTCTTCTGATTTCGCCGGTCTGAATCTCTATTTCAACCAGTTCCTCGTATTTAACACCTTCGACACCGTCAACGACCATCAGTGGGCCGACGACTTCTCTTACGGTCATATATTCCTTAAGCATCAAGAACGCCTCCCTTTCCGATTAATTTATCCATGTCCTTAACTATGTCAGCTGTAATTAAATCAATTTTGTCTATTTCATCTTCAGTAAAATATTTAGCTCTGGCTATTCTGTCCCTGATTTCCATTGTTTCAATTTCTTTCAGATAAGCACCGTTTTCCAGGCCTCTGTTACCTTCATCAAAGAAGGCAAGAACCATCTTGAGCATCTTGTTCTGCTTTTCCCTTGAAGAATAGGTATCTACTTCATGGAATGCGTTCTGCTGTAAGAAGTCTTCTCTTATGGACTTGGCTGCTTCAAGCTTCAACTGATCCGGCTCAGACAAGGTATCCTTACCAACCAGTCTAACTATTTCCTGAAGTGATGATTCTTCTTGCAGAAGAGTCATGGCCTTTGCTCTGTTCTTGGAGAACTCAGAGTCAATATTTGCATCCATCCATTTATCAACCTTCGCCTGATACAAAGTATAGGAGTTCATCCAGTTGATAGCAGGGAAGTGACGTCTGTACGCCAAGTTAGCATCAAGACCCCAGAATACTTTAACTATTCTTAAGGTTGCCTGTGAAACCGGCTCTGAAATATCTCCACCTGGAGGAGAAACTGCACCTATAACTGTAAGTGTACCTTCTCTGTTATCTGAACCAAGACAAATAACTTTTCCGGATCTTTCATAGAATTCTGCTGCTCTGGAACCCAAATACGCAGGGTATCCTTCATCACCAGGCATCTCTTCAAGTCTACCGGACATTTCTCTTAATGCCTCAGCCCATCTTGAGGTTGAGTCAGCCATTATGGCAACTGAGTATCCCATATCTCTGAAGTATTCAGCTATTGTAATACCTGTGTATATGGATGCTTCACGGGCTGCAACCGGCATGTTGGATGTATTGGCTATAAGAACTGTTCTTTTCATCAAAGACTCGCCAGTCTTTGGGTCAATCAATTCAGGGAATTCCATAAGAACGTCAGTCATCTCATTACCACGCTCACCACAGCCGACATATACGACTATTTCTGCGTCTGCCCATTTAGCAAGCTGATGCTGAACAACTGTCTTACCTGAACCGAATGGTCCCGGTACTGCTGCTGTTCCACCCTTTGCAACAGGGAAGAAGGTGTCGATGACTCTTTGTCCTGTCAAAAGTGGTTCTTCTGGGTTTAATTTTCTTTGAACCTTTCTTCCACGTCTTACAGGCCATTTCTGAAGCATGGTGACTTCCTTGTCGCCATTTTCAGTTTCAATTACTGCTATGGTTTCCTCAACGGTGTGTTCTCCTGAGGCAATGGACTTTATCTTTCCATTAAGTCCATAAGGAACCATGATTCTGTGAACAACTATTGTAGTTTCCTGGACTTCACCTAGGATGTCTCCTGCAACTACTTCATCACCCACGCTCTTGACAGGTTTGAAATCCCATTTCTTTTCCCTGTCCAAAGCTTTGATTTCGATACCCTTGGCCAGGAAATCTCCAGCCTTCTCCTGGAATTTCTCCAGAGGTCTTTGGATACCATCAAACATGGCTTCAATTAGTCCTGGTCCAAGCTCAACGGACAGTGGTTCACTG
>JASDTM010000164.1:0-8593 GCA_041891535.1 Clostridiaceae bacterium | reverse complement strand
TATACTGATGGATGATACTGATCTTGAATCCTATGATGGTATTTTCATACCTGGAGGAGGAAAGGGTGCTGAAAATCTTAAGAACTCCGGAGCTGTTTTAAAGGCTCTTAAAAAGGCTGATTCAAATGAAAAGATTATTGCAGCTATTTGTGCCGGACCAACTGTATTACAGGAAGCAGGTATTTTAAATGGTACCTCTGTAACTTCGTATCCAGGAATGCAGGAGTTCTTCATTGATGCCAACTATATTAACAATGTGGTATCAGTAATTGATGGAAATATCCTAACTTCAAGAGGACCTGCCACTGCTCCATATTTTGCTTTTGATATTTTAGAAGCTCTTGGTCTTGATGAAGAGTCTGAGAAAATATTCAAAGATATGCAGTATGAATTCCTGGCTGAGGAAGAAGATCCAGAGGAAGATGAATTTTAAAGGAAAATAGTATACATAATAAAAAATATTAGAACCTGATTCGTATTATTTCAATATTTTTAGTGGATCAGGTTCTAATAATATTAAGTTTATTCAATGTAGGTGCATTGTGGAGAAAAATAAAAATTTAAAAGAATCAACTATAAAAAGAATATTTCTTGTAATCGGGTTTCTGGTTATAGCAGCTGCCATATTTATTTTCTGGGGTGGCAACAGGATTGCCAAGAATACTCAGGTTAATAAAATAGATGTATATTCAAAAGCTGATGGAGTATACCATGGTAGCTATACTATCAGTCCAGTGTATGTAGAATTGGATGTAACAATTAAGGATAAGAAGATAACTGACATCAAGATCCTAAAACATACTAACGGAATAGGATTCAGGGCAGAGGGACCGGTAATAAAGGCAATTATTGATAAGCAATCAAATGATGTGGATATAGTCTCAGGAGCATCAGTATCTTCCAAAGCAATAATGGGTGCTGTTTGGGATGCTCTCAAGTAAACACCGTATTTCGATTCAAAATAGCATGTATATATATTCAGTTAATAGTAATTTTATAAAGTGAATTAATTCAAGCAGAATTAATATTTAGTTGAATACAATTAAATCGTATGAAATAGAAAAACAGAAGCGAAAGCTTCTGTTTTTCTATTTTTTCCAATGATTTTTTGCTAAATCGACTCTTAAAAGTTATATTTATAAACCTGAAATACCCATTAATTTTATTCACAATAAATCAACATATTTTGAGGCGATTTGAATATTTATAAAATTTCCTTGATTGTTTTAGTAAACTGCATGAAATAATTTACCAACATATTACAGAAGGGTTACAGGGTTCAAATTGTTTCAATTTGAAATAATGTAGAAACGTCAAAATGGTCTTGATTCAATTTTAGCAATTAACATTCATTATAATTTAAAAGGAGTATAAATGATTAAATTTATAAGTAAAACAAAATACAAACGAAATCGGGAAAAATATTGAACAGGTAAATAACAGTTCATAGAATTGTTATAAATGTACAAATAAGCTACTTTGTTATACGAAGTTAACAATGAGTAACAGGGCAATTTGTTATAATTACATCAATGAAATAACTATTTTAAAGGCTTTAAAGCAATTTTATGTCTTTAAAAATCGATGCAATTACCAACTGCCGTCGCCCTACGTAAATTCTTCACTGTGAGAATTAAAAGACACTACTATAACAAAGGAGAAGAGAAGAATTGAAAAAGAGTATTAAATTCAAAAATGTTCTATCTCTGATGCTTCTGCTGGTGTTTATGCTTACTAATGTACTAAGTATGGCTAACGTAAAAGCAGAGACAGTAGAGACCCCTAAGACGGAGACCGTACAACAAATCACAGAGAAAGCACCTGAGGTATTACCTACTGAACCTGCAACCAGTGTTAATCCTCCAGAGGTTGTTGCACCACCTGCCGAGGAAGTTAAAGTTGCTGAGCCGGTGGTAGAGGCACCTGTTGTTGAAGAAACAGTAGTTGAACCACCAGTAGCAGATTTACCTGCTGCTGAAGAACCGATTAAATCAGATCCAATAGTAGAAAAACCAGTTACTGAAATTCCAGTAACAAAAGATGAACCAGTTGTTGCTCCAACAGTTGTTGAACCAGCTGTTACAACTACAACTGAACCTAAAACCAAGGTTGAGACACTAGATGCCGCAGCACCAGATGCAAAAACACCAGTAAGTACTGTACAACCAGAGCCTGCGCTTAAAACTGTAGCACCTTTAGTCAAAGCACCAGCAGTTAGTGCACCAACACTAAAAGCTCCTTTAGTATCTGCTAATGCCGTGGCGCCAATTGCTAATATCGGGATTATGGCAGTTATAGGTACTCCTGGACATTACACAACTGACTCTACCTATATACCTTTAAGTATCAAGCTTAACGCTTTATCAACAAATGATCATACAGAGTTTAGTTTGGCTTGGATGCAGGGAGGCAAACTTTATATTGCCATAGCTTCAACACATCCTATTGCAAATATTACTGTCAATAATGTACCAGGCACAGAAGTTGCTGTGTATGGAGATGAAGTCAATATATTTGTTGATGGAAAAGAGTATGTTGCAAAAGTTGCATTATCGGGCTCAACTAAAAAAGCTCATTGGACCATATATTCATTTGACCCAGCTAACATCAATTTAAGCTATATCGAAGTAAATGAAGCTTTCGTTGAAGGAAATGGTGTAGGTCATAATGTAACTGGAGAATTGGTATTTAATATACCAGACAGAAACTTGATTATTAATAAGACCTGGGGACCGGGTACAACACCAAAGGCATTGCAGTTTGAAATATATGGAATCAATGCAAGCAACCTTAATGGAGTATTGATTGATACGGTTACTTTAGCTGCACCAACTAATGGTGCAATGACATCTTCAGGTACTTTCCCAGTGCCAATAGCATCAAATCTTGGTGAATTATATACAACCTATAAGATTGTAGAGCGTGGTGCTGAAACATACAATGTAACATATGCTGATCCGATTGGTGATAGTACCGACGTAAACTCCACATTTACCCTTGGTGTTAAAAATGATCTTATAACCATCGATATACCAGTTACTAAGATATGGACACCAGTAGAAGGAGAACCAACGCATCCTGATATCACCTTGAATTTATATCAGAACGATAATGCAGTTCCATACAAGACTTATGTATTACTTTCAGGCGAAACAACATATACATTTGAAAATGTTCCAATGTATGATCCTGAAGGAGTTGAGTACATATACACTGTAAAAGAAACTCCGTTAAACGAGTATACAACTAATTATAGTGCTGATACTTTTGAGATTACAAATGAGTATAAAACTATTAGCGTAACAGGAACAAAGATTTGGATAGGCGCACCAGTTGATTATGTATATCCTCAGATTGAACTTCAGCTCAACCGTAATGGAGTAGCATATAAAAAAGGTACAATAACTTATCCGGCAGAAACAATCCTTTGGGAAAATCTTCCTGAAGTAGACCCAGATGGAAAACCTTATGTTTATACAGTTACAGAATTAACAGAATTAAAGGATTTTACAAAAGTTGAAAAAGAATTGACTGTAACAAATACATACAAGACAACGAGTGTAAAAGCTACAAAGAATTGGATAGATGTACCAGAAGGATATGTAGTAAAAGACATACAGCTTCAACTATATAAAGATGGAGTTAAATTTGGTGATCCAGTAACTTTAGTAAGCGGAAAAACAGAATATATTTGGGAAGGCGTTCCTGAACTAAGAAAAGATGGTACTGCCTTTGAGTACACCGTAAAAGAACTTACTGCACTTCCAGACTTTAAAGTATCTGAAAAAGGTTTGGATGTAACAAATACATATATGACTATAGATGTTACAGGAACTAAAATTTGGGTTGGAGGATATAGTCCGAAGCCTCCGATTCAACTTCAGCTGATGCAAGGTACAGTAGCTTACGGCAATCCGATAACTCTTACTGATCCAAATCTATCATATACTTGGCCTAAAGTACCTCTAAAGGATTCGTTAGGCAAGGAATATGTATACACAGTTGTTGAGGTTACTGATCTTAAGGATTACAACAAGAATGAAACGGGATTAGTAGTTACCAACACCTATAGAACTGTTGACAAAACGGCAACTAAGACTTGGGTTGGAGTTCCAGCTGGATATGTTATACCAGAAATCAAGCTTCAGCTTAACCAGGATGGAAAACCATTTGGTGATCCAGTAGTTCTGGCAAGTGGAACAACTACTTATGAATGGAAAGACTTACCAGATGTTAAACCAGATGGAACTCCTTTTGTATACACAGTAACAGAAGTTACAGAGCTTAAGGACTTTACAAAGGTTGAAGCTGGATTAACAGTAACAAATACCTATAAGACAGTAAGCAAGACTGCAAATAAAGCATGGGTAAGCGTACCGGACGGATATGTTATACCTGATATCAAATTACAGTTGATGCAGGATGGTAAAGCATTCGGAGCACCAGTAACATTAGCAAGCGGTACTTTTGATTACACTTGGGACAATCTACCTGAACTTAAAGCAGATGGAACCCCATTTGTATACACAGTAACTGAAGTTACTGATCTTAAGGACTTTGCAAAGGTTGAAGCCGGACTGAATGTAACTAATACATACAAGACAGTTGAAAAGACTGCAACTAAGAACTGGGAAGGTGTACCAGCAGGATTTGTTATCCCGGATATCACACTCCAATTGAACCAGAATGGAAAACCAAATGGAGATCCAATAGTTCTTAAATCAGGTAACCTCAACTACACATGGAAGGGATTACCAGAAGTTGCAGCAGATGGAACAGTATATGATTACACAGTAACAGAAGTAACTGAACTTAAGGAATTCACAAAGACTGAATCAGGAATGGCTGTTACAAATAAATACAGTGTAGTAGACATAACTGTAAACAAGATTTGGAAGGATGTTCCTTCAGAGTTCAAGATTCCTAATGTTGAGATTGAACTTCTCCAGAACGGCAAGCCAATCGGAGAAATTGTCAGATTAGTATCTCCTACAACAAGCTACACTTGGAAGAATCTTCCTAAATACATGGGAGATGGAACTGAGTATAAGTACACAGTAAGAGAGAATACAAAGCTGTCTAACTTCACAGTTGCATACTCAGCAGATGTCTTGACAGTAACCAATACTTAAAATATACCACTTCCTAATTCAGGAGAAGAAAACAACATGGCATTGCCAATAGGTGGTGTTGGTCTCCTTGGAGTAGGTCTAGCAGTATTGTTGAAGAGAAGAAGACAAGCATAGAAGCTTAAATTAAGCTTTTAGAGAAATGACAGAAATCAGTTAATAAACTAAATATAGACTGATAAAGAAGATGGCCTTCCGGGAAACCGGAAGGCCATTAATCGTCAAATTCCAAAACTTAAGTCTGTTTTAAATTTGCTATAATACAACTCTTACTATTCTACAGTGACTGATTTAGCTAGATTTCTTGGTTTATCAACGTCCAGTCCTTTTAAAGTAGCTACATGATAGGCAAGGAGCTGAAGGGGAATGATTGACAAAACTGGGGATATTATGTCAAGTACTTCTGGAATAACTAGTGTGAAATCAGAATGTTCTTTGACTAAATCAATATATTTTTCTGTTGAAACTGATAGGATTCTTGCTCCTCTGGTATGAACTTCTTTAAGATTTGAGACCATTTTCTCCACCAGTTCACCTTGGGTCAAAACAGATATCACTGAAGTTTTATCTTCGATTAAAGCAATCGGACCATGCTTTAACTCTCCGCCTTGATATCCTTCTGAATGGATATAGGTGAGTTCTTTTAGCTTTAAAGAAGCCTCTAAAGCCACCATATAATCCATGCCTCTTCCTAGATAATAGGCATCTTTTTTGTTTGTAAGTCCTGAGGCAATCTTCTTTATCTCGTCATTAAGCTTCAATGTTTTGGTAGCTTTCTCTGGCAGAAGAAGCATCTCTTTTTTAATTAAATCAGCATCTTCTGGAGTTATTCTGCCAAGTAATTCAGCAAAGTATATTGCTATTGTATACATGGCTACCAATTGAGTCAGGTATGCCTTTGTTGATGCAACTCCAATCTCTGGCCCTGCCCAGGTATAGAATACTTCGTCTGCATCCCTTGCAACAGATGAGCCTACAACATTTGTAACTGCCATTACTCTGGCACCCTTAGCTTTTGAATCTCTTAAAACAGCAAGAGTATCAGCTGTTTCTCCTGATTGGCTGATAACTATGACGAGAGTTTTATCATCAATAATTGGATCTTTATATCTGAATTCAGAAGCCACATCTGTTTCAACGTGCATTCTCGTCAGTTTCTCAATTACTGCTTTGCCGACTAAACCAGCATGGTAAGCTGTGCCGCAGGCTACTATGTAGATGTGGTTTAAGTCTTCCAGTTCTTTTTTAGTTACTTTGAATTCTTCTAGATGAATAGGAGAGCCAGGTATTATTCTGCCTGTCATGGTATCTTTTAGTGCCTTTGGCTGCTCATATATTTCTTTTAAAGTGAAATGCTCATAGCCGCCTTTTTCTGCAGCTTCCGGGGTCCAGTCTATTGTGACTACTTCTTTATTTAGTTTATTACTATCTAGATCAAAGAATTCCTGCTTGTTGTCTGATAATACTGCTATGTCAAAGTCATCAAGATATACTACTTTGTTTGTGTACTTTAATATGGCTGGTACATCTGAGGCTATAAATGATTCATTGTCACTAATACCGACTATTAAAGGTGAATCTTTTCTTACTGCAATTAATTTATCTGGTTCTTCAGTTGAGATTATTCCAAGGGCATAGCTGCCTTTTAGATTTTTAACTGTTTTTCTGACTGAGGTTAATAAGTCATTTTCCGATTTAATATACTCTGAGATTAAATTTGGTATAACTTCTGTATCTGTTTCAGACTTAAAGGTTATTCCCTTGTCTGAAAGCTCTTTTTTAAGTTCGGTGTAATTTTCTATTATCCCATTATGTACGACTGCAATTTTACCATCGTTACTTAAATGGGGATGTGAGTTGATGTCATTTGGGGTACCATGGGTTGCCCATCTTGTATGTCCGATGCCTCTGGTTCCTTTTGTTCCTTCAGTTTCTAACTTTTCTTTAAGATTTTTAAGTTTACCTTTTACTTTGACTACTTTAATTCCTGTATTTTCATTGACTGCAATACCTGATGAATCATAGCCTCTGTATTCAAGCTTTTCCAGTCCGTGGATTAAAACATCTTCAGCTTTTCTGCCTCCGATGTATCCTACTATTCCGCACATTATTTTTTCCTCGCAATATAAAATATTTGCAGGTGTGACCCGGTTGTATCTGTCCCAGACATTGCTGTCTGTATTTGCCAACCTTTATCGGAGGTCATTCTCCGTGAAGCATCCGCCGAATTTTCGATAACTTCACCCTCGTCAACCACATGGGTTCTGGCGCTGATTTACACTTTCTCCTTGTTTTATTCAGCCTTTAGCTGTTTTCCTGCAGTCCTTATTATATTTTAATTATTTTTCTAATGCAATTTTCTATTGGTTACAGTGGTTAAAATTAATAGAATGTTATTATCCTAAATCATTTTCATACCACAAAACGGAGTGTAAAAACAAAATTTGTAATAACAGATTTTAAAAATAATGAAACATTTCTGAATAGTAAGTTAACTTGAAGAAAAAATTAAGAATAAGGGTATATTGGATATAGAATTAATATAGAGAGAAGGGAAAGGAGAATCATGAGAATGAACAGAAAAGGAGAAAATGCTTTTAATCTGGATGATGAGAGATCCAAGTATGCCATTGGCATGGATATTTTTATCAAGAATAAAAACGGTAAGATCATTTTTCTAAACAATCACTATATTACTGTTCAATATTCTGATGGTATCAAAGAATCCTTTATTTGGCATGAGCTGTTTGAAAAACATAATCCGGAATTATCTTTTGAAGAGGAAGAACTGGACGACGAGGATATTGACATAGACTAGTAAAAAATATAAATTTACAGTTAGATGAATGTAGACATACTGCAGGGTATTCCAGTCAGTATGTCTTTTTATTTTTATGGGATAAGAAAGTAAATTTTAAAGGAGGGAAACAAATGGTTCGGTCAGGAAAAAGAAGCAATGAAATACCAAAGTATAATTCTTTGAAGGCTTATTTAGCAGGTATTGTTGGAACTTTACTTGGGGCACTATTCCTCTTTTATTTTGAGTTCAGAGATGGAGACGTTAATGTTGCAATATCTGCACTTTGTGGAGTTGCAGCCTTTGCTGTTTTTTATTTTGCAAAGGGCAGGATTACCGGATTCAAGGAGCTGATTTTTTTAATTTTGGGTCTGATAACGGTGTTCTTCGTTTATGAGTTATTTATTGATACACTGTACATGTATGAGGCTGGTATTACAACAAACTGGACTAACTTAATGACTTATACAGGATCCTTCTCAGTTAAGCTTAGAATAGTGTTCAACAATCTATTAAGAGGAATGCCTGCAGTTTTAGTGCTTTTTATCTTCTCTATTATTTTTGTAGACCCTATAATAAGTGAGGATGAAAAACTAAATTAAATCTAGAACGATAAATTCTATAGAAATTAATGGTTAAATTTTATAAATTAATTTAAAATTTTTTA
>JASDTM010000163.1:0-8944 GCA_041891535.1 Clostridiaceae bacterium | reverse complement strand
GTCATATGCATTATGTCTTCTTGCCCTGTCAGCAGGGTATCCGCCATAATTAAGCCAGGTTTCACTATCAATACTGTCTGGGGTTATCAGTATTATCTTACCTTCTTCTATAAAATCAGAAATTGAGCCAACCATGCCAAAATCTTCATATTCATAAAAGCGGCCTCCAGAGGATGGAAATACTATAATAGGCTTTCCTCCATGACCATAAATCTTATATTCTATCTCTCTTCCAAGGGATTCAGAATAGATTTTGGAATAGGTTATGTTCATAATGAGCTCCTTAAATATCAAAATAATAAAAACCAAATAAAAGGGATAAGTAAAGCTGGGAGCATGTTGGTTATTTTAAGCTTTGTGGCACCGGTAAAGTTTAATCCAATTCCAGAAACCAAGATGCCTCCCACAGCTGAAATCTCCAATATGAATTCTGGAGTCATAAAAGAGGTTAACCCTGAAGCCAAAAGTACAAGAGCACCTTGAAATATCAGAATAGAGATTGAGGATAATGCAACACCAATCCCTAAGGTTGCAGCTAAAAATAATGCCAATATTCCATCTAAAACTGATTTTGATATCAAAAGACTTATATCATTACTTACACCAGCTTCAATGGATCCAATTATTGCCAAGGATCCTATAACAAACATCAAAGTCCCTGCAATAAAACCCTCTGAAATACTTCCGCCACCTAAATTGCGGAGCTTTTCGCCTACATTTTTACCTGCGCCGTTTACTTTGTCATCCAGTTTAAGCAGTTCTCCGGTTAGAGTACCAATTGCAATTGACAGCATGACCAAAGAAACATTTTGTGTTTTTAAAGCTGAGGATAAGCCTAAAACAAGAACACATAGTCCTAGAGCTTTAATCAGGCTTTCTGAAATACCATCAGGAAGTTTTTTCTTGAATAAAACACCAAGGATTCCAGCAATAGCTACTGCACCGGCATTCAGAAAAACCCCTAACATTGTTCACACCTATATCTGTTCCTGTTATAGACTGTCATGGTCAATGAATTCATAACGAATCCTCCCATCAACACCCCAAAGTGAACTTCCCATAAGCTTTGCTATAGTCGGACCTTCATCTATCAAGCAGAGATCAGGGACCTCAACACCCTTGTTTACGCCTGGTCCGGCCATGATAAATACTGTTTTGTAGTCATCATAGGAAGGATGATAGCCATGTGAGGATTGAAGAAGCCCGGGGATCGGTCCGTTTTCATCCTTTGTATCTTCCATATATTCTCCTGTTGGAGATTCAGAGAAATAGTACCCTCTTTGTGCTTCAAGCATAAAGGTACATGTCTGGTCAGCACCCATTATCCCGGCAAATCTGCCATCAATGAAATTCTTTATCCCATTTTCTTCATAGGCTGATAAAACCGTCAGATTATCTCTGATCAGGTTTAAAAGCTCTGTATCTTTTTTGTTTTTAACATAAATGTAGCCTGATCCATCACAGGACTTAAAGTAAGCCTTCCAGTCTATGATGTCATTTTCGAGCATTCTGATTAAACCAAGTTTTCTTAAGAATACATTAGGCTTAATAACCTTTTCCACAGGTAAATGGGAATGGTCTCCCAAGACTACAATTAAAGTATCCTCAAGCTTTTCTTCGGCTTTAAGAAAATCTATCCAATCCTTGATTTTTTCACCATGTCTGACAAGTGATTCGTTTGCTTCTTCTGAATCATAGCCATGAATATGGCGCATGGAGTCTAATTCAACATAATGAATCAGAGTCATATATGGGGAGTACTTTTTAAATGTATATTTGGCACACTCATGTGTGAAATTGTCTAAGTAGGGCTGTTCAATTCCCTGTCTTAAATGGGAGAATTTCTTATCCAGTTCAAGGCAATATCTCGGCGAGCCTGCTGACAAAACCTGGCTTACCTGGGTCTGGTAAGGCTTGACGGGGAATATTTCAGGAAGATTGTAGGTAATACCTGATCGTCCTGTCACAGGCCACAGTAAGCTTGCTACCGTCTTTTTCTGCTTCCTTGCAATATCATAAAGTGTCTCACCTTTAATATCCTTTTTAAACCAGTACCAATCTGGGTTGCTCCTGTCAGGCTGAATCTTGGTATTATTTATTACTCCATGATTTCTTGGCAGCTTTCCAGTAACTATTGTGGCATGGGCTGGATAAGTAAGTGACGGATAGACAGACCTTACATTGGAAGAAAAGCTTCCGTTTTCCACCAAATACTTAAAGCCCTCAGTATCCCTTATTTTGTTGAAATCCTCGGTACCCAAGGCATCAAGGGAAATTATTATAATATGTTTATGCATAATCGATATCCTCCGGACGTGGATCTAATGAATTTGTAACTCCTGTATGCTTATTATATATTATATTTGATATCAAAGATAAAAACATGGAGAAGCAAGATGGTTAATATTGGAAATGATTGGGACGAGCTCTTAAAAAATGAGTTTGATGAACCATACTACTTGGAACTTAGAAAATTTCTTATAAATGAATACAAAACACATAAGGTATATCCTGAGATGCATGATATCTTCAATGCTTTAAAAGCAACCCCATTCAAGGATGTCAAGGTAGTAATACTGGGACAAGACCCTTACCATGGACCGGGTCAAGCACATGGAATGAGCTTTTCAGTAAGAAAGGGTGTAAAGACACCTCCATCACTTTTAAATATATACAAGGAAATAAGATCAGAATATGGCTATGAAATTCCAAACCATGGATATTTAATGGAATGGGCAAAAGAGGGAGTATTGCTTTTAAATACCATCTTAACTGTGAGGGCAGGGGAACCCATGAGCCATCAGAAAATGGGGTGGGAGAGATTAACTGATCAGATCATAATAAAGCTGGCAAAAAGAGAGGAGCCCATGGTATTTATGCTATGGGGGTCTCCAGCACAGAAAAAAGCTGAGCTTTTAAATGGAACCAAACATTTAATACTTAAGACTACACATCCTTCACCCTTGTCAGCATCAAGGGGCTTTATGGGCTGCGGACATTTTAAATCAGCGAATGCTTTTCTTAAAAGTAATGACCAAAAGGAAATAGATTGGAGGATCAAAAATGGGGATTGAAGAGAAAATCAATGGAGCAAAAACAGTATATAAAGGGATATTCCTAAATGTAGAAAGACTAAGTGTCACTCTTCCCAATGGAGAGAAAGGCGAGAGGGACGTTATAAGGCATCCCGGAGCTGTGGCTATTCTGGCTGTTAACAAAAATGGGGATATCCTGATTGAAAAACAATACAGGGCTGCTCTTAATAAAGTAATTCTCGAGATCCCGGCAGGTAAGCTGGATCCGGGTGAAGATCCTATGAATGCTGCCATAAGAGAGCTTAAGGAAGAAACAGGCTACTCCGCAGGTTCAATAAAAAAACTGGGAGATATTGCTCTGGCTGCAGGATATTCAGATGAGATTATAAGTATTTACTTAGCCCAGGACCTTGTTGCAGGCAGTAATAACTTGGATATAGATGAATTTTTAGAGATAGATTTTTATCCTAAAAAGAAAATTTTAGAGCAAATAAAAAATGGAGAAATCATAGATTCAAAGACCATCTGTGCGATGACATATCTGGAACTTGAATAAAAGTAAAGTACCTGAATCTGGAATAAAAGTTAAGTACCTGGCTGAAAAAATTTTATACAGCCAGGTACTGATTTTATCTTAATTTGCCTCTACCAAGTATTGGTATTATTTCTATAACCTTATCCTCATCCATGAAGTAGGCATTCTCATGTAGATTAACCACAGGGCAGATATGGACTGGTATTATTGATACCTTGTCACCGACTTTAACTGAGTCCTTCATTTCCTTGGAGTAGATTATGGCATGTTCATCAAAGACATCGAAGACATGAACTCCGGGGAATTCCTTGATATCACCTAGTCCCTCAGAGGAACACATGCCTCGGGATCTTTTCTGCATTGTAATTCCCTTCGCTCCAACATCCAGTATTACTCTTTCTTCTGTTGGTCTGCTCATAACCTGAGCTAAGACTGTTGCAGCACATCTTGCTTTTGTTCCAATACCGTTTGCCTGGGATGCATCCATGAAAACATAGGTACCAGGACGAATCTCAGTGACACCCTTTAAAATGGGGAAGCCGTGCATTAATGAAGGAGTTGAGCCAATGCTTACTCTTTCCAGCTTATATCCCAATTCCTCTGCTCTTTTAGCGAATGAAAGAGTTCTGATTTGTGCATCTTCGTGGATTTTTGCCAATTCTTCAAGGTTTTCGGCAAAATATGAGGAGCCATCATGTGAGAATATTCCAAGTAGGTTGATATTCGGACAATTGTCTTTTAAGAATATCAATAATTCAGTGAATTCCTCCATAGTGTTCATTCCTTATCTTTCTTCCCCGACCTCTATTTCAATAAGAACCTGTGCTTTTGAGATATGTCCTTCAAAAGCCTTATTTACAATTTTTGCACCTTCAATACTGTCCAAGCCAAAGGAAATATTGGCGGTTTTTGAAAGTTCTTTTATTTTTTCAAGCTTATCATTTCCAATAATTTCATTTGCAATGAAAACATCATCTATTCCACCTTCAACCATAACCTCGGCCTCATCGGTTTTTGCCACTGTTACACCGTGAGCTCCGAGATCTTTTTGAATCAAGGCAATATAGGGCATCTTATGGGTTTTAGTATGAGGTCTTAAAAACACACCTTCTGAATCAGCATAATCCTGCATGAATTTTAAATTGTCCATCATGATGTTCTTGTCTATTAATAAAGCGGGGGTGGGTATATCATTTCTGTTCATTTGTTTTCCTCCAATATTATTTATTCGGCAGAGATTTCCCAGAAGTATAAACTTGCCAGGGAGTTTAAGGGTGAGAGTCTTTCTTTGATTTCGTTAAAAGTCTTCTTATCCAAGGCTTCCAATCCATAGACACGCATCATGCCCTTTCTTATTGCAAAATCCCCATAGCTTAGGATATCCATCCTGTTCAAAGCGAAAATCATCAGCATTTCTGAGGTCCATAATCCAATTCCGGGTAATTTAACCAATTCCTTGGTCAATTCCTCGTCTGTCAGCTCATTTATATGATCAAGCTTGGTTTCTCCTTCAAAGATTCTTCTTGAAATTTCAATAATCCAATCTGTTTTCTTATAGCTTAAGCCACAATCCTTAATTGATTGCCTGTCGGTTTGTAAAATTTTATCAGGAGTTATTTCATAATCAAGCAGTTCCTTTAGTCTTCCCCAGACAGTAAAATATGCTTTCTTTGCTATTTGTTGCGACACTATGGAGCTCATTAATGCTTCAAACAAATCTGGTGTGGTTTCTCTTTCAATGGGACCCATCTTCTTTATTCTTTCACCTAAAACAGGGTCCTTTTTAATTAATTCCTTCAGTTCTTTTTTTGTATATTTAAAATTCACTTTTACCTCATTGATTCTAATATTTGTACTTATAAACTTCTATGAATCATTTAATTATTCTTAACCCAATTTTAGAATGAATAACAGTATTCTACAATGAAAATATCCACTGAAACAAACTGATGCTTGTTCAGTGGATATATCCCATTTATTCTTGATCATTTCTCATGTACTTTAATTTACTTCAAGAAGAATGAATTTTATTTAGAGTACATGAACTGAAATCTTTCTATCTGTCTCTGAATGAACGCTCTGCAATTCCGGGTAGTGCATAAAGAAGATAGGCTGAAATTGCAAGGCATATTGCTGCATATATTCCAATCAGCAGGTAAATATTAACCTTTGTAAACATGGCTATCATAATTGGTGATGCGGCAATTACCATGCCAAGGATTGTAGTTATTACTGCATTTAAATTCTGCTTTACAGCCTTTTGCTCTGAAGTCCAGTTTAAAACCGGCTTTATAACATCCAAGGTAATTGATGCAGTATAAACAAGCAATGACATTAAAAGACCTGCTGTTACCCCGATAATAACTGCTGCCGGTGAAGGCTTGAATAGCACAATGAATGGAATTAACACCAATAGCATTGCAGGTAATTGTATTACAAAAGCCGGGAGTATTTTAGCCATTAGCTGCGTTCTATAAGATACCGGCAAATATTTCATTATCTGGAAATTACTTCCTTCCCTTGAAATTGAGGTTGCCGGAATCAGGTTAATACTTGAATAGAAGGCAACAGTAATCATGACAATTAAAGCAATCCATTCCGGCTGAAGATTTGATCTCATCATATCCAAAAGCATTGTAAGGCTCATATCACCGGTATTGGATCTTCCGCCTTTTGGCGTGAAGATAAAAGGCATTACCAGGAAAAGAGGCATTATAAAGGATAGCATTACACAGTTTATAAAGTAAACGGGGGTTCTGACTAATATTAAAAGCTCTTTCTTTGCAATGGCAAATATTGGATTTGAACCTCTTCCGGATTCAGACATTCTTTTAGCTGAAAGCTTTTCTCTTTTTGTTCCTGTTTCTCTTAAGCCCTTTGCGCCATCGATATAAATCATATTTCCTACAACATAAAAGGCTGCAACAACCAATGCGGTTATTCCAAGAGTAATTAAAAGGTTAATAAGGAATGCAGTAAAATCTCCGATTATTGCTTTGTGCATGAAGAAGGTTCCCGGGAAAATAACTGACAGGATCTTATATAGATTACCTTCTCCAGTGAAAAATGGAGGTAGTGCTCCAGCACTTGGTGTGTTTGCAAAGTTCTGAATAAACATTGACAGACCAATGGATGCAAAAACTGCAAGTCCTGTGGAAACCAATGTAAACAAATCCTTATTTTTAAATATCTTGGAAAATCTCATTAGAATCATGGTTAAGATTCCGATTAGTGCAAGGGGGACAGCAGGTACTATAACCATTGCCAAAAGGGACTTGACATAGAAAAATACATCAGCCTTTGCAAGAATTCCATAAACTACAAAGGATGGGTAAAACAGTGTCAGTCCACTTAGTATCTGATAAAACAGAACCACTGCAAATTTTGATATGACAAGACTTCCCGGCTTTACTGGGAGGTATAAGTAGTTTTCCACATCACTGGAAAAATAAAATACATTCATTATCAAAAAGAAGCCAAATACTACTACCAATACAGATGAAGCGAAAAGGAGCAGCTTCAAAATGACATCCTGCAGTCCAAATGGAGTCAGAAGTTTGAACATTTCAACTATCATAGGAGCAAAGGAGAAACCTCCAATTAAAAGAAGGATACCAAGTCCTATGACTTTAAGACCTTGCTTTAGCTTTCCGGTTTTATTCGAGGACATTTCCATGACATCCTCAGTTTTCAACATTACTTTTAATAGTGCTAAAGTTTTATTGCTCATTTGCAGTAAGCTCCAGGAACATATCTTCCAATGAAGTATTTTCACCAAGGTTCTTTCTTAATTCTTCAACTCCGCCAACATAAAGGAGTTTACCCTTGTTGATTATTGCAACCCTGTCACAGATCTTTTCTGCAACCTCAAGCACATGTGTTGAAAAGAAAACAACATTACCCTTGTCAGCATGCTCTCTCATCATTTCCTTTAAAAGGAAGGAGCTTTTAGGATCAAGACCTGTCATGGGCTCATCTAAAATCCAGGCATTAGGGTCATGAATCAATGCACCCATTAAGACTATCTTTTGTCTCATACCATGAGAATAGGAAAGTATTTTATCTCCCAAGGCATTTTCCATTTCAAAGGCTTTTGCCAAGAAACTGATTTTTTCTGGTCTTCCTTCTCCAGGAACTGAATACATATCTGCCATGAAATCCAAATACTCAATTCCCTTAAGTCTTAAGTAGACATCAGGATTATCAGGGACATAGCCAATTTCTTTCTTGGCTGCCAAAGGGTCATTTATAACATCAATTCCGTTAATAATAATCTCACCTTCGGTGGGAGGCGTGATACCTGTAAGCATTTTAATGGTTGTTGATTTACCGGCACCGTTTGGCCCCAAGAAACCGAATATTTCACCTTCCTTGATGTCTAGTGAAAGATTATCCACTGCTTTGTTCGTTCCGCCATAAATCTTAGAAACATTCTTAAAACTGATCATGATTGCACCTCGTGTAAAAATAATGACTATGTTGAATAAAGTAATTATAGGCTTGATAAATTAATGCCATATTAATATTATCACAAGTTGGTTACAAAACGGTTGCCACATATCCCTCAGGGTAAATAATCACCAATGTGTGGTATACTAAAGGATAGTGAAAAAACGAATAAATTGAGTGATGGAACGTTAGATTATGGAAACTGCCAAGGTTGTTATTGTTTTACTTGCTTTTTTATTAACCACATTTGGAATATATAAGCACTATTTTATTAAGATTGAAATACCAACCTCCTCAATGTATCCAACTATAAAAGAGGGCAGCAGAATCACTGTAATGAGGCTGGGTAACGTAAAAAATGTTAAAAGGGGAGATCTTCTTGTATTCAGGTCAACTGAAAAGTCACCTTTTTTTGACATGGACAAGCTCCTTATTAAAAGGCTCATTGGAATGCCAAATGAGAGGGTCTTAATTGAGAATGGCTCGGTTTTCATAGACGGGGCTTTGCTACAGGAACCATATGTTAAAGATAACTTTGATTTTTCAGGAGAGTTTTTAATCCCCAAGGATAAATACTTCTTTTTGGGAGATAACAGACCAAAATCCTTTGATTCAAGATTTTGGATTGACCCTTTTATTGAGAGCCGGGATATTATCGCAAAAGTGTTGCCATGGAATTTGAAAAAGTATTGATACATTAAGTTGTTTTTAATATTCATTGTGTAAAATGTTTCAGATATGCTGTAATTTATTAGTTTAGATTCGGGTTAAAATCCGAAAATATCAAACACAGCCTTTACTACCAATCTGGGCTGTAAACGGAAGGAAGAAAAATGAATTTAATTGAGAATATGGACATTTATAAGAATGACATGGTCAGGGACCTTAAAAGAATCTTAAAATATAATTCTGTGGCAGGTGAACC
>JASDTM010000162.1:0-9086 GCA_041891535.1 Clostridiaceae bacterium | reverse complement strand
CATCTATATGGTCTATCGGGATGACAGCAACTGGATTAGCTTTTGAACCCTCACCTAAATCTGCTGATGTGTTCAGAAAAGCATTCAAAGCATCAAGATCATTCACACTTGAGGAAGGAGATGATGTCACCTTGGTAGTGGTTTCTGTTCCGGTTGTAGTTGGGGTTGTAGTGACGGTAGGTGCTTGCTGACAGCCAGCAAGCAGTCCTAGTACAATTACAACAGACAGGATTGAGCTGAGTGTTTTTTTGTTCTTCATTTTACGCCTCCAATATTGTTTAATCAATAACAAAATAATTTTTTCTTGATAAAATTTTGTCCTATAGGTGTAATTTGATTATATTTTAAAACACATATTTGTGTCAATGTAACAAGTAATCGTTTTATAATATCGAAAGTGTGCTATTATTCCTATTACGATATCGTGAAATAGAACATAGCTGTATTAATATATCGCGATATTGAATGTTTGGTGAATTTATTCATTCAAGTCAAAAGATGATCTGCCACTTCTCTTGGGAAAGTGACAGATCATCTAAATTAAGGAAATCAGTTTATTTATATACTTCAATTCTGGATTACTTTGGATATATCAAACTAGATTAATCTACTATTTTTAACTTACTGAAGGTATTAGCTAGTGCATCTGTTGCTGTGACAATATCTTCGAAGGGTACGCAACAGGCAATACGGATGTGACCAGTACCTGCTTTACCGAAAATGGATCCAGGGGCTGTAACAACACCTGCCTCTTCCATGAGATAGGTGCAAAGTTCGAAATCCTCCATTCCGAAAGCTGATACATCAGGGAACAGAAACATTGAACCTTGTGGCTTGGCGATTTTAATCCCAGGAACTTCTTTGAGTTTTTCATACATATACTCACTTCTTTTTTTGAATTCCGAAACCAAATCAACTGTGAATGAAGCCCCATGTCTTACTGCCTCCAATGCTCCCCACTGTGCAAAGTTTACAGCAGAGGTGGCGATGGCATAATGTCCTGAGGTTACATTGTTTATGAGTTCCTTGGGACCCATGGCGTAGCCAATTCTCCAACCAGTCATGGAGTAGGATTTACTCATTGATTTTATAACCAATGTTCTTTCCCTCATGCCGGGAAGTGTTGCAATTGATGTATGTTCACCACTATAAATCAGTTCGTCATAACACTCATCTGAAATAACAGGAAGTGAGTACTTCTCAGCAATTTCAGCTATTTTTATCAGTGTAGCTTCAGTCAAATTATAACCACATGGATTATTGGGTGTATTTATAAGAATCATCTTAGTATTTTCAGAAACAGAGTCCTCAAACAAATCCATATCCAAAACCCACTCATCCTTAAGAATCAATGGGACTTCCTTGATGATTGCCCCAGATAATCTTATTATCTCCGGATAATCAGCATAATATGGAGAAAAGCATAGGACTTCCTCCCCGGGCTCAAGCATTGTAATAAAGGCTGATGCCAATGCATCACTGGCACCAGAGGTAATTATTATTTCATCTCTTGGATTATAGTGAAGTCCCTTAAGTGCTTCTTTTTCTGAAATAGCCTGTCTTAAAGGATAAATACCCCTGACTGAGGTATATCCAACCTTGCCTTCATTAAGAGCATTCATTGCACCTAATTTAGCAGCTTTTGGTGAATCAAAATCTGGCTGGCCAATTTCCATATGGATGAGCTTATGACCATCTCTTTCAAGCTTTTTTGCAATCATTCCGATTCTATATAATCCACCTGGGATTTGGTCTTTATATCTTTTATTTGAAAGTCTCATTATGTGTTTCCTTCCTAAAGAGCAATAAAATAGGGGTCAGTTAATATAATGTATTGGAAATACCAAATAATATCAGACAGGCAATGCTCTGTTATCCTGGATGAGAAGCCTGCTTTGTATAAATTATACCATTCAATTTATAGTATCCGAATAATTTGGGCCCATTGCTGCTGAAGGCTGTAATAAACAACGGTTGAAAACCTGTTGTATAATTAATCTAGTATGACCTTGGAGGTTACTATGTACGATGTAGCTATCATTGGTGCTGGGATTATTGGTGCATTCTGTGCCAGAACCCTGTCCAAATATGATATTAAAATATGCGTTATTGAAAAAGAAAATGACTGCTCCATGGGGACAACAAAGGCAAATTCTGCCATTGTCCATGGTGGCTTTGATCCGGAGCCTGGAAGTTTCATGGCAAAGACCAATGTCCTTGGAAACAGAATGTATGAGGATATAAGCAGGGAATTAAACGTTCCTTTTGTAAGAAATGGTGCTTTGGTGGTTGCCTACGATGAAGCTGATATCAAGGTTTTGCAGCACCTTCTGGAAAATGGAAAGAAAAATGGGGTTGATGATCTTAGATTACTAAATGCAAAAGAGGTCATGAATTTAGTACCGAGGATTTCTAATGAAGTGATTGCAGCTCTCCACTGTCCGTCCTCCGGAATAACAAGCCCCTTTGAAATGACATCAGCACTCATGGAAAATGCTGCATTGAATGGATGTAAAATCTACTATGATTTTAATGTGACAGATATTAAAAAGAATAAAATCGAACAAATCCATGAAAGTTCAGGGTATTTCACAATAACCAGTGAAGTGAGCAACGGAAGCTCTGAAAAAGTTGATGCCAGGTATATTATCAATGCAACTGGAGTTGATTCAGATAAAGTCTTTGAGCTGATTGGGGAGAAGGAATACACAATACAAGGCTATCGTGGTCAGTATTATGTTACCGATAAAACAGAAAACCACGGAATTGAATTGACTCTCTTTAAAACCCCTGATATGAATGGAAAGGGAGTTTTGATCGCACCAATGGTTCATGGCAATCTACTATTAGGACCAAACTCAGAGATGACTGAATTTAAACATGATTTGGGTACAAGTAGAAGAGAGTCTGAATTTATTACTGAAAGAGTAAAAAGGTTTGTACCTGATATTAATATTCGATCCTCCATAAGATCTTTCTCAGGTGTGAGAGCATATTCAGACAAGGATGATTTTATTATTGAGGAATCTAAATCTGTTAAAGGGTTTATAAACCTTGCTGGGATAAAGTCCCCGGGACTGACAGCTGCGCCAGCTATTGCACTGATGGCAAAGGATATTCTTGAAGACGCTGGCTTAAAGTTTGTAGAGAAGGAAGACTATGAACCTGGAAGAAAGGGGATAGGATTCCTCAATCTTTCTAAGGCTGAACAGGATAAACTTATTCAAGCTGATCCATCCTATGGAAGAATAATTTGCAGATGCGAAATGGTGACAGAGGGCGAAATAAGAGAAGCCTTAAGAAGACCAAATCCTCCGAAGACACTGGATGGAGTTAAAAGAAGAGTGAGACCCGGCTCCGGAAGGTGCCAGGGAGGCTTCTGCGGACCTAGGGTTTTGGAGATTTTAGCAGACCATTATGGAGTATCTGAAAAGGAGATCCTACAGGATAAAAAGGGAAGCTTCATAATCACTGAAGGTATGGAGGACAGAGATGGAAAACTATGATCTTTTAGTGATTGGAGGCGGACCAGCCGGGATGGCTGCTGCCATTAAGGCTAAGAATGATGGTGTTGATAAAATACTGATAGCCGACAGGGATGTACGACTTGGGGGCATATTAAATCAATGTATACATCCAGGATTCGGGTTGGAGATCTATAAGGAAGAATTAACCGGACCTGAATTTGCAGGAAGGCTTATTAAAGAGGTTGAAGAAAAGAATATAGATGTTTCTCTTGAAACAATGGTTGTTGATGTTGAACAAAACCAGGTTGGAAACCCAGTTAAAGGAGCTTTTACAGCCAATATTCTGACTCCTGGAATTGGAGTAAGGCAAATAGGTACTAATGCAGTAATTCTTGCCATGGGCTGCAGAGAAAGAACAAGGGGAGCAATAGATATCCCAGGGGACAGACCCTCTGGAATTATGACAGCGGGCCAGGCTCAGAGATATATCAATGTAGAAGGCTTCATGGTGGGAAAGAATGTGGTGATTTTAGGTTCAGGGGATATCGGACTTATTATGGCAAGAAGGCTTACCTTGGAGGGAGCAAATGTCCTTATGGTTTGTGAGCTGATGCCTTGGTCCAGCGGACTCAGAAGAAATATTGTCCAGTGTCTGGATGATTTTGATATTCCATTGAGGCTGTCAACAACAGTGACAGATATCAAGGGTAATGGGAGACTTGAGTCAGTTACCATAGCAAAAGTTGATGAAAAGCTGAATCCAATCAAAGGTACTGAAGAGACCATAATATGTGACACCCTGTTACTTTCAGTGGGTTTAATACCGGAAAATGAACTGTCCAGAGAGCTTGGAGTTGAGATTTCAAGGAATACCCAAGGACCAATTGTAGATCAGAATATGCAGACAAAGCTTCCTGGTGTCTTTGCAGCAGGAAATGTTCTTCATGTTCATGATCTTGTGGATAATGTAGTTAATGAGGCATCAAAGGCAGGCAGAGATGCTGCAAAATATCTAATTGAAAAGAATAAAACCAATCCAGAAACTACGGGAGCAAATGGAAAATACATTGATGTTATTCCGGGAAATGGTCTGACCTATGCACTTCCACAAAGGATTATCCATGATGAAAATACCAAGAGTGATGTATTTCATTCAAAGATAGATTTTTACTTCAGGGTTAAAAGTACCATGGAAGATAAGTATATTAAAATTAGTCAGGGAAATGAGACTATTTTAAGAAGGCTGAAAGTCTATATGACTCCTGGAGAAATGGAGAAGATTACGATACCTGCAGATAAAATAAAAACAATGAATCCTATTTGTATTGAGGTGGAACCATGATAGAACTCACCTGTGTTATTTGTCCAAGGGGCTGCAGAGTAAAGGTCTCAGATGACTTTTCTGAAACCACTGGTAATAAGTGCCCGAGGGGACATGTTTACGCTGTACAAGAGGCCAAGGAACCAAAAAGAATATTAACTTCCACCGTTAAAATTGAAGGCTCTGAATTAATAAGACTGCCAGTGAGAAGTGACAACAGTATTAACAAAGAACTGATGCTGAAAGCCATGGATATAATCAGAGTACATTCATTTAAAGGTCCGGTTAAGGCAGGGGATATTGTGATCCCAAATATACTTGGCACTGAGGTTAATATAATTGCTTCCACAGATGCTTAAGGCAGCTATGAAAATTTGAATGAACCAATTTGAAAGAAAAATTTAGCTCAAATACTTGTAAAAATTTATATGAATTGGAAAGTTGTAAAAAGCCTTGGAATTTTCAGCCTATTCCCAAGGCTTTTTACAATTAATTCAATGTTTTGAAATGGATTTGTCATCAATAATAATCTAAGAGGAGTATACTGAAATTAATAAATACTCAACCAGAGGTGAGATTATTGAATAACTATAATTCAAATCAACATAAAGGTCCCAACAGGAACCCGGCATACATTATATTGGGAATAGCAGCTCTGCTTTTGGTTATCTACTTTATAATAAAAAGCGGTTTGATTCCCATGGGAAACAACACAAATCAGCCGACAAACACAACACCTGCCACAACTACTATAAAGACAATCGGAACGACTACTCCAAGTACAACTACTCCGATTAAAACCACTTCACCTTCAACAACTGTAGCTGCGACTACAACACCCGCGACAACGGCTGCAGTTACAACAACAGCAGCTACTACAACCCCTGCGACAACGGCTGCTGAAACTACTACTCCTGCAACTACAACTCCTGTAACTACAGCTACTCAAAACGAGCTGGTGGTAAATAAGTATTATGAAACACTTGTAGCTGAAGAGAAACCAGGAAGTATTTATGCGGAGGTTTTTGAATCGGATGTTAACATGCCTGAAACCAATCAGTTCATTGAAAATGGTGGTGGTGTAAAATACCATATAGTTCCGAAGTATGAGAATTCAATCGTAAGAATCTACAAGGTTAAACTTGATGCTTCAGGTTTACCTGAAGGTCCGGATTACAACAACAGACTTTTCTCAACAACACTTTCAGGATCAGGTACAGTTTATGTACAAGCATATGGTGATGAAGTGTTCCCACATTTCTGCATTGTTGTAACAACCCCTGACGAAAGAAGTGGTAAATCCTTCAGTCATTCCGATGGAAGAGGTTATTTCGACCCGGTTTATTACTTCACAGAATAGAAGTGAATTAATATCAATATAAAATTAAGCCGCCAAAATGATTTTTTGGCGGCTTTAATACTGAGAATGTTATTTATAATTAACATTGAAGCTTTTTGAATGACTTTTTTGCAGGATTTTTAATAAAAAATTTCAAAATCTGTTTGACATGCTAAATTCAAAGTGTATAATATGCTTTAAGCAGTAATAAATATACAGGCGTTGATAAGAACAAGTAGTTTCGGCAGGAAGCTTCAGAGAGTACCCGGGTGGTGTGAGGGTATAGCTGATAACTTAAATGAACACATCTTTGAGCTGTGGGCTGAACCAAAAGTAAGCCTCACCGTGAGCACACGTTACAGTGATAGGGTATAAAGATAATATCGGAGTACCTGATGAGGTAGAATCAGTGATGATTCTATAAAATGAGGTGGGACCACGTAAGCATGCTTTCGTCCTCTATGTAGTACATAGGGAGCGGAGGTTTTTTTATATCCAAAATTAGTAAGAAAAAGAAAAAGGATTTAGTTATGAGGTGAGCTGAAAGAAAGCTCAGGGATTGGTTTGGTAGATAATTATTTGAAATAAAAAAGATGAGGGGAAGAAAATGAGTAAACTAATTTTTATTAAAAAAGCAATGATGTTGGTAACTACAATGGCAATGTTGGCAGGATGTGCTCCTGCAGCAACTACTACAACTGCCGGGACTTCAAATGCCGGTACTACAGCAGCGGGAACCACTGCAGCGGCAGCTGTAAAAAACGATTGGGACAAGATAAAAGAAAGAGGGTACATAATTGTTGGTCTTGATGATACCTTCGTACCAATGGGCTTTAAAGATGAAGCCGGAAATCTGATCGGCTTTGATATTGATATGGCCAAAGAAGCTATGAAGAGAATGGGAATTGAGGTTAGATTCCAATCTATAGACTGGATTCTGAAGGAAACTGAATTAAATTCAGGCAAAATTGATCTTATTTGGAATGGCTACACTATTTCTGATGCAAGAAAAGAAATGGTTAATTTCTCAGAGCCATACATGGATGGAAGACATATTCTAATTGTTCCTAATAATTCAACCATGAAGGTAGCAGCAGATATGGCAGGCAAAACAATAGCAACACAGAATGCCTCAACTGGTCTTGATATATTGAACAGTACAGGCGTTTCACCAACACTTAAGGGTGGTGCTCCAATACTTTATGATTCATTCAATGATGCATTCATGGATGTTATCTCAGGAAGAATCGACGGACTTGTAGGCGATGAAATAATGGTTCAGTATGTTTTAAAACAGAAGAATATCATAGATCAATACAGAGTTATTGAAATTCCTGGTGATGTTTATCAGAACGGAATTGGAGTCAGAAAGACAGATACAGAACTTTTAAAGAAGCTTGATGAAACTATCAACGCCATGAAGAAGGACGGTACTGCAGCTAAAATTTCCGAAACCTGGTTTGGAACCAACATTGTAAAATGATAAGAGCACTAGATTTTCTGCCGGCGATGCTCGATGGGGCAAAGACTACTATAGGGCTGTTTTTAGTAACAGCCCTGATTTCAATACCCATCGGCTTCATAATTGCAGTCATTAGATTTTATGGTGGAAAGATAGTCAAATCCATCATCGGTTTTTATATCCTTGTCATGAGGGGGACTCCGCTTTTATTACAAATTATATTTGTGTTCTTCGGACTTCCCATGATGGGGATAGTTTTGGAAAGATTGCCATCGGCAATTATCGCCTTTGCAGTGAACTATGCGGCATATATGGCTGAGATTTTCAGAGGCGGTATAGAATCAATCGACAAAGGTCAGTTTGAAAATGCAAAAATACTTGGATTCAATAAGATCCAAACCTTCAGATTCATTATCATGCCTCAGGTAATGAAGAGAGTTTTACCTTCCATAGGCAATGAAATGATGGCCTTGATTAAGGACACTTCGCTTGTTTATGTCATAGGTCTGGGTGAGATACTAAGGGCTGCAAAGAATGCCACGAACATGATGGCTTCAGTTGCACCAATGGTTCTTGCAGCAGGTTTGTACCTGGTACTTATTGGAATTCTGACTATTGTCATGAAGCTTTGGGAGAAAAAATATGCATACTATAAAAACTGAATTTAAACCATTAAAGGTAGTAGGCATGTCAAAGGCCTTCGGAGAAAAAGTTATACTTCAGGACACTGACTTTTCAGTTGAACCAGGAGAGGTTGCAATTCTTACAGGTCCATCCGGTATTGGTAAAACTACTTTGATAAGATGCCTGTCAGGACTTGAAAAGTGGGATGCCGGTGAAATGGTGGGTGAAAAGCCAAATATTGGAATGGTGTTCCAAAGCTTTAACCTGTTCCCTCATTTAAATGCAAGGGAGAATATTATGCTTCCTTTAACAAAGGTAAAAAAGGTTCCTGAGGAGGAGGCTAAAAGACTGGCTGATGAGATTTTAGAAGAGCTTGAAATGTCAGCTGAAGCAGAGTTATATGAGTTTCAGCTATCAGGAGGACAAAGACAAAGGGTTGCAATAGCAAGGGCTGTTGCAATGAATCCTGATTATCTTTGCTTTGATGAACCAACCTCAGCATTGGACTCCAAGCTAAGAGACAGTGTGGGCGAAATGATTAGAAAATTAAGTGAGGACAATAAAATGGGGATCATAATAATATCCCATGACAGGGAGTTCTCAGAAAAGTTCTCCGATTCACTATATGTCCTGGAAGACTATAAGCTTAAGAAGATAAAAGGGTAATTAAGAGTAAATCCCAAGGTAAAAGCAGATTAGATAGACCCCCAAAAGTTGGACCAAAAAAATCAACTTTTGGGGGTTCTATTTATTTATGAAAAACAGGAAGTACAGTAAAGAATTAAAAGCAAAAGTGGTTGATGAATAACTCTTAGGAAACTCAAGTCTCAAAGGACTTGCTAAGAAGTATGGGATCAGTAGTACCGGATTGAT
>JASDTM010000161.1:933-9110 GCA_041891535.1 Clostridiaceae bacterium | reverse complement strand
CTTCCAAGTAACTCAATCTTTACTGTTAATAAGTCAATTAATTTATTAATTGATTTATAGTCTGATGTGTGACTTTCGTCAGCTTTTTGTTTTATAAAAAGTTCATCAAGCTCGACAACTGCCCCTATAGTGTCCATGAATTTCATATTTCCGATATTGTATTTAACAGAATCAATTGCTCCAGATATTCCCATTCCTGTCACTGACTTAAAATCTGTTACATCGTATAATCCTGTTTTATCTTCCTCTGCTTTTTGAACTATTGCAGTTCCAAGAGGATGCTCTGAATACTTTTCTAGTGATGCCGCAGTTTTTAAAAGCTCTGATTTATCTTTATCTCCGAAGGTATAAATGTCTGTAACCACAGGTTTACCTTCTGAAAGTGTACCTGTCTTATCCAATACAAGTACCTGGATCCTATGTGCATTTTCCAGAGCTTCACCGGACTTAATCAATATTCCGTTCTCTGCACCCTTTCCTGTACCAACCATGATTGCTGTTGGTGTTGCAAGACCAAGTGCACAAGGACATGCAATGACAAGTACTGAAATAAGAATAGTAAGAGAGAATGTAAGGTCTTTATTCCCAACAAAATACCATAGCAGTGATGCTAAAAATGCTAGTCCAATTACTACAGGTACAAAGTATCCTGAAATAATATCTGCAAGCTTCGCAATTGGTGCCTTAGTTGCTTGTGCATCTTCAACCAGTCTTATTATTTTCGATAGTACTGTGTCTTCTCCGACTCCGTCTGCTCTGTATCTAATGGTGCCATGGCTTGAGATTGATGCTGCATAAATCTTATCTCCAGCTTTTTTAGCAACTGGGATTGATTCTCCCGTCAGCATGGATTCGTCCATGTAGTTGTCTCCGGATATTATTTCACCATCTGCAGGTGCCTTTGATCCTGGTTTTAGTACTATGACATCACCTTCAGCAAGTTCATCTATGCCTATTTCTGTCTCTACACCATTTTTCTCAATTATTGCAGTTGTTGGTCTTAGTCCCATGAGCTTTTTGATTGCCTGGCTTGTCTTACCCTTTGATATATTTTCCATATATTTCCCAAGGGTTATAAGTGTCAGGATTGTTGCAGCCGATTCAAAATACATCTGGTGTATCCCATGATGGTTACCACTTAATATTTCAATGAACTGGTATATGCTGAACAAGAATGCTGCAGAGGTTCCTAGGGCAATAAGTGAATCCATGTTTGGTGTCAGCTTAAATAAATTTCTGAAACCTGAAATATAGAATTTCATTCCCATGATAAGTACTGGGATTGTAAGCAGTAACTGAAGAACAGCCATGTTAACTGGATTTACTGCAGGATCTATGATATCAGGCAGCTTAAGTCCGACCATTGGTCCCATTGCTGCTATTAACAGAGGAATTGTAAATATAGCAGATATTATCAGTCTGTTTCTATATGGATTTACAAAAATCTCTTCTTTTACTTTTTCTGTATCATCTGTAAGAAAGAATCCAAGTTTTTGGACCGCCTCTTTTATCTCATTGGTCTTGATAACTGAAGGATCATAATCTAAGTACAGTTTTTCATTTGCATAGTTTACTATAGCCTTGCTGACTCCAGGTTTTCTTGACAAGGATCTTTCAATGGACTGGGCACAAGCCACACAATCCATGCCTTCAACCTTGAACTGCTTGTTTAAATCCTTCTTTTCGCTGATAAGCTCATATCCGGCTTTTTTTACAGCAGCTTTTATTTTATCATCATCAGTAAGCTTTTCATCAAAATCAACGTAAAGCTTATTATTTGCGTAATTAACAGCAGCTGATCCAATTCCTTCATCCTTTTTCAAGGTTCTTTCAATGGCAGCTGCACAGGCAACACATTCCATGCCCTGAACATCATATGTTTTTTTCATTTTCTATCTCCCGTCAAGTAGCTTTCCAATAATGTCATTTATCTCATTTGTCTTTTCTTCTGCAGTTTTCCTGTCATCACTCATAACAGCTGACATTACACAGTGATCCAAATGCTGTTTCAATATATGCTTCTGTGCCTTCTTCAACAGTGAGGATGAAGCCATTAATTGATTTGATATATCTATACAATAGCGGCCGTCTTCAATCATCTTGATTATCCCATCAAGCTGCCCTCGTGCTGTCTTAAGCAATTTAACCGCTTTTTCCTTTTCCTGGTTCATCTCCATTTTTTCACCTCCCCCCCTGGGTGGGGTACAATTTAATATTACACCCTGCTATTAATTGTGTCAAATTGATTAACTGCAAAAAACAGAGCCAAGTCAGGTTGTACATTTTCACAACCAACACTTAGCTCTGTTTTGATAATTAACATTATCTTTTACTTCGCTTCTTAACGTTTTGAGTATAGAATTTTATAGTTTTTACAATTTTTACATTCTTTTATTAACCATAAAACCAATTATCTTCGGTTTTTTATTTCCATTCTGATTATCCAATCCCACCCTGATCTTTATTTAAGAAGCTGCCTTACAAGCCTTCTCTTGGTTGAGGTGTAAGGCGGGTAAATAAATGTCATTTCTATGCTTGGGCTTGTTATTAAGATGCTTTTTTTGTTGCTGAAGGTGTCAAATCCGGTTTTGCCATGGTATCTTCCAAGGCCTGAATTTCCCACTCCACCAAAGGGTAAATCCGGGTTGGATACATGTAATAATGTGTCATTTATACAGCCCCCTCCAAAGGACAGTCTGTTCATAACTTTTTCTGCATTTTTGACATCACTTGAAAAGACATAAGTAGCAAGGGGCTTCTCCATGGATTTTTGCCATTCTATCTCGTCATTAATGTTCTTATATCTGATTACCGGAAGTATTGGTCCGAATATTTCCTTCTTTAAGATTTCATCTTCCCAATCAACATCCCTCAGAATGGTTGGCTCAATATATCTTTTCTCCCTGTCTTTATTGCCACCAAATACTATTGTCCCTCTGGTGTCAATCAAGGATTGGGATAATCTATCAAATGCCTCATCAGAGATGATTCTTCCAAAGGAAGAGCTTTTTTCAGGATCCGTACCATAAAAACCAATAATTCCAGCCTTTAAAGCATCTATGAATTTCTCATAAATTGAATCATGGACTAGGACATGGTTAGGTGCAATACAGGTCTGACCTGCATTACTGAATTTACCCCATAATATCTTTCTGGCAGCAATCTCCACATTTGCATCTTTCATAACAATTGCTGGATTTCTTCCTCCAAGTTCCAAGACTACCGGTATGAGATCCTCTGCAGCTCTTTTCATTATCTTCTTTGCTGTATCTGTTCCACCTGTGAAGAAAATAAAATCATATCTTGGTTTTAAAACTTCTTCATTCAAACCTGGTTGATTTGAAACAAAGTAGACATGCTCAGGTCTGAAGGACTCTCTTATTATCATGGACAATACTTTGTTGGTGTTAGGTGTCAATGAGGATGCTTTGACTATTGCAGTATTCCCGGCACTTACAGCTGCAACAATTGGTTCAATTGCAAGCTGAAATGGATAGTTGAAGGGCGATATTATGAGAACATTACCGTAGGGTTCTGATTTTACAACTGGTTTTGACAATGGGCTGGATATGGTCCTACCCACATTTTCATCTTTTGCCCATTTATTTAGTGATTTTACTGTATGGTTTATAGAGGACAGTACAAACCCTGTCTCCATCATATAGCCTTCAGTTTCGTTTTTGCCAAGGTCTTCTTTTAATCCCTCAGTGATAGCATCTATGTTTTTCTCAATAGATTTTTTAAGTCTTTTTAAAGAAGCAATTCTAAAATCTTCCCTTTTGGTTATTCCTGTTGAAAAGTATCTTTTCTGAGCTTCAAATACTTCATTAATGCTTTTGTACATTTCATCCCTCCGTTTATTTATTAAAACAGATTCAAAGTCATAAAAATGCCCTGCAAAGCAGGGCATCAATATGTAATTTAAGTTAAATTACTGGTTTTCCTTATTAGGCTCATCCTCATAAATTGTATAGTCTTCTTCGAAGAGTAGCTCATCGAAAAGATCTGCTTTCTCATCCTTGATGAACTCATCATCCAGTTCGTCTTCCAGTAATATTGCTACTGAATTTCTCATCAGCATATCTTCAAACATGATCAAAGCATCGTCAGAGGAGGATTTGCTTATGAACAGCTTTCCTGAATAGGTTTCTCCAGGTTTGATTATCCTTTGCTCTAATGTGGTTCCTTCTTCATGGAATGGAGTAGGAACTGTCTGTCTTTTCTTTGAGTTATATCTTTGAATCAACATTGGGCTGAAGAAATAATCCTTGTTACCTTTGTTATGAATAGTTACGTTATACTCTTCAACATAGGTAAGTTCAGGTTCAACTTCTTTTTCTCTGTCTTTTTTAAAGGTCTCAACCTTCTCATTGACAGTATCCTTAACCTGGGTGAACTTATCCTTTAATGCATCAAAGCCTTCCTGAGCCTTCTGCTTTAATTCTTCACCCTTCTGTACTATTACAGATTCGTCTTCCTGCCATTCAATGTCATTCTTAAAGTCTTCAAAACCATCTTTTACTTCTTCAACTTTATCAGAAACTGCATCTTTAGCATCTTCAACCAGGTTATCAACGACTTCTTTACCGTCGGATTCCATCTTGTTTTCCAAAGTCTCATCAACAGTATCCTTGACTTCTTCTACCTTGTCAGAAACTGCTTCTTTGACTTCTTCTACTTTGTCTGATACTTCATCCTTAACATCTTCAACCTTGTCGCCAAGATCATCTGTTACGTCTTCTGCCTTTTCTTTCAAGCTTTCAGCCTTTTCCATTGCTGCCTGTTTAACTTCATTTGCTTTTTTCTCTAGGTTTTCTTTCAGCTCTCCGGCTTTTTCACCCATTGTGGATGAAAGTTCCTTTGCTTTAATTCCTGCAGCCTTTGCAACCTCTGTTGCTCTTTTTCTTAATTCCTCAACATGGTTTACCGGCTCTGATACTTCATCAGGATTAAATACAACTTCCTTGTCTATCGGGGAGATATTTACTATGATATCTTCTCCTAAGAGTGCATTCTTACCTATGGAGTATACCTTGCCAGGTCTTACTGCCATGACATTGTGTTCCTCGGTTTTTGCAGGATTTAGATCTTCTCCGTTAAGCTCGTTCCATTTTTTCATCTTCTCAGAGAATTCTGCCTTAACCTGCTCATCCTTTGCCTTTTTATTCTGATACAGAGCATAAGCTCCAGCCGCTGCTGCTGTTGCCAATGCAACACCTGCAATTTTCTTTCCTAAATTGTTTTTCCCCACGGTTATCTCTTCCTTTCCGCTATTTATCACTTTGGATACATCTTCCTTCTTAGAGGAAGTGAAGTCTAACAGCTCTTCTTTTTTAGTCTCTATTTCTTTTTCCTGTTTCTTGAAAAATCCTGAAGCGTCTTTTTTTAACTCTTCTGTCTTTTTCCCAAGTTCAGTTTTAAGGTCCTCAGCCTTGACTTCTGCTTCTTTCTTAATCTCTGCTGCCTTCTCTCCTACTGTCTCAGATTTTTTGCCTGCTTCCTTCAAAAGATCAGATACAAAATCCTTTCCTTTTTCAAACAGATCCTGTGCAGTCTCAACTGTCTTATCCAAACCTTCTTTTGCGGCAGGAATAACTTTCTCGTTCAAAATTTCCTGTGTGTTTTTTACAAAGTCTTCATTTTTCATTAGGTTTCCTCCCGAATATGAAACTTTTGGTTAGCTTTAAGTATTATTATATAGATAAATTCCCGGTTGGTACCGATTAAATGAAAAAGTTAACCAAGAATTTTATTTTTGTTTTATTCAACTTCATTTTATTAACATCAAAACCCTTTTTTTGAGTTAAATTCACTTAATAAGCTATAATGTAATATAGTCATATTAACCTTAAAACCAGATTAGAAAAGTATGTATACTAATTGAACGGAGTTAGCCATGAGACCATTTCATATTGTATTATTTATTATTGTCCTGATACTTTTTGTTGGTGTTGTTCTAATCAACATCATTTCAAATATGATTATTTACCCTGAAAGAAACAGATACCAGGTTATTATTGATGACCTTAAAGAAAGACTTGGTTATTCAGATGCTGAAATGGATGAACTTTTATCCATACCCTATGAGGAATTTAACATAGCCTCAAACTACGGATACAACATCTATGGCAGGTTATTTGACTTTAAGGGAGACAAGAATATCATCCTCCTCCACAGAGAATCGAGAAACCTAATGGCTTCTTATAAATTCTTAAGAATGTATCGTGACCTTGGCTTCAATGTAGTCATGTTTGATGCCAGATATCATGGTAAATCAGAGGGTAAAAACTATACCTATGGATATTTTGAAAGATGGGATTTAAAACTCATAACTGACTACATTACAGAAAGACTTGGTCCAGTTAAAATGACTGGTTTTCATGGAGAGTCAGGAGGTGCGGCAACAGCCCTATTAAGCTTGTCCGTTGATAAAAGAATAGGCTTTGCCATATCAGATACCTCTTTTACAGATCTTTTAGAAGTTATGAGAAATTTAGAACACACTTTTTTACACACCAAGTCAAAGAAGCTTTTGATTCTCATTAACCAAATCATTAAAAGAAAGGCTGGCTTCTCTTTAGCTGATGTTTCACCTTTAACTGAAATACAGGCCATGGAGGTTCCGGTATTATTTATACATTCAGAAAAAGACAACATAGTCCCTGCTAAAATGAGTAAAACACTCAAAAGCTTTAAATCCGGATACAACGACATATACATTGCAAAGGATGCAGGTCATCTTTTAGGTTATTACCTCCATACCGATGAGTACGAGGACAAGGTTAAATCCTTTATAAACTACCTTGAGGATAACTGCTCCAAATACGGAAAGACATATATCTGATCTAATTTCTGTATTAACATAAACATCAAAAATACCCTAATAAATATATTCTTACAGAAACCATTGCCCGTCTGATTCGTATCCAGATCCCCGGATATCAATCATGCATGGTTTCTTTTTTAGACCATTTTTCTGATTTACAATCGAACAATTGTTCTATATACTATAAATATAGTAGTTGAAGGAGGAAAAGTATATGGAGCATATCATTTTCCATGTGGATGTCAATTCAGCATACCTGTCCTGGAGTGCTGTCTGGGACCTTCAACATGGCGCAACTGAAGATATAAGACTTGTCCCTTCCATTGTCGGTGGAGATCCGGAAAACAGGCATGGTATTGTTTTGGCTAAATCAACCCCTGCAAAAAAGTATGGTATTGTCACTGGCGAGACCTTATTCTCTGCCCTTACGAAATGTCCTTCCCTAAAAATAGTTCCTCCCAGGTACTCCATATACATGAAGGCCAGTAACGCCATGGTTGAGATTCTTGAGTCCTACTCACCAATTATTGAAAGGTATTCCATTGACGAATGTTTCATGGACATGGGAAATATTTCAAGGGAAACTGCACTCCGGATTGCCCATGATATTAAGGACAGAATATTTAATGAACTGGGTTTTACAGTAAATATCGGTATAGCTGAAAACAAGCTTTGTGCAAAAATGGCTTCTGATTTTCAAAAACCGAATAAAATCCACACCCTTTATCCTGAAGAGATTAAAACAAAGCTTTGGCCACTAGACATTGGCGAGCTTTTCATAGTTGGTCCAAAAACAGCCTTAAAGCTCATGGATATGAATATTAAAACCATTGGACAGCTTGCAAATGCAGATCCTAAATTTATTTCAGACCGATTCATGAAGTTCGGTATGATGATCTACATGTATGCCAATGGTATAGATTCAACTGAGGTCCATTGCGAAGGAACAATACCTGTGAAGGGTATGGGCAACTCAACCACCCTGCCCCGTGATATTTACACCAGGGAAGAATGCCATAAAACCATACTTTCACTATTGGAAACTCTAATTCCAAGGCTCAGGGAGGGTAAATTCCTCACAGGTTGCATCGGAGTACATTACACCTCAGCAGCTTTTAAATCAAAGAGAAGGCAAAGAAAGATTGCAAACCCGACGGACTCAATCCAATTTGCCACTGAAATCTGTAAAATGCTGTTCGATGAGATCTGGGAGGAGGAACCTGTAAGAAAAATTGGTATCACCTTCACCACCTTATCTTCAGCAGAAGTAGTACAGCTCTCTCTTTTAGACTATGAAGAAAGTGCAAGGAACGAGAAAATAGACAATACTATCGGGGATATAAGAAAAAAA
>JASDTM010000161.1:0-923 GCA_041891535.1 Clostridiaceae bacterium | reverse complement strand
AGATGACTCCCTGGTCAGAGCGACCTTTGTTTCGTCAGAAATCAAGTCCTTTGCCGGTGGAGTTGATGACAAGGACTATGTCTTCATGAACAGTAATCTATAGATAAAAATATATTAGGGAGGAAATTATGTTGGAGGTTTATCTAAAGCCGATTGAAGTGGTTGTGAGCTTTACAAAGGACGGGAAAATATCCCCTGTCCGATTCAGGATAATCAATGAAACTTCAGAATATGAGACTGTCTTTATTAAAACTGTCACGAGAAGAAGGCAGGAAAAGGTGGGTAAAAACTTTATTGATATTTATACCTGCACCGGGGTTATTGATTATTCAGAGAAGATGTTTGAGCTTAAATTTGAAAATAACTCAGGTGAATGGACTTTGTACAGAATGTAAAAACCCGGCATTGCCGGGCTTTTATTTTTCTATTTAGTTATCTTCCTTCGGAACTGTAGTAGTAGCTGGATCTCCAGTACCAACAACAAACTCGTCATCTACTTTTCTGTACTCATTTTCTGTATAAAGTTCTTCTTTAACAAAGGAGCCATTTAAATAAGTTGACCTGTATACATTGACCTTATAGCCAGTATAAGCACTTGTCAGCTGTTTTTTATATCCTCTTGGAAGATTTGGATCTTCTTTAGTAACTACCTTTGCAGGTATCTTTTCGTACACATCCTGTCTGAATTCATAAGTATAGCCACCCATGACACCTTCCTTACCATATATGGAGAAGTTTAAATCTCCGTCTGACCCATAGGCTGTTATAAATATTGGTGTATCAAATGGATTTACGAACTTAAGGTCCAGATATGGATCATAGACAACAGAGTCCATACCATATGGGAGATAACCTACAACCATACCATGTTCTTCTCTTTCTGTAGGTGTTATTCCTGCATAGATTAATGCATTGTAAAGGGT
>JASDTM010000160.1:6439-9167 GCA_041891535.1 Clostridiaceae bacterium | reverse complement strand
AGTCATACTCTGATAGTTTTGAGAGCTTTAAAAATGATAGAGATGGTAAGTTGGATGAATACCATAATGAAATACTTAATTTCAGGGAAATCTATTTAAAAGAACCAGAAGAAATAGAATCTGTACATAAGCTGAGAGTTAAAATAAGACAGTTCCGATCTCTTATTACTTTATTCAAACCATTAATGAAAAAGAAAGATTATAAAGCAATCCAAGATGAGCTTCGAAACCTTGCTCAGGAATGTGCCTATTTAAGAGAACTGGATGTTTTAAAGAAAGAATGGGCTGGGAACATTCCTGAATTTAAAGAGCATAGATTAACCGGAGAAGAATTTAAGGCAGTTCTTGAAATTGAAAGAGATAATGAGCAGGAAGTACTTTATTAAATACTTGAGAAACCTCAGTATGCTCAAAAGCTGAATGAGATTCTAGATAAGATAAAAAAAGCCATAAATCCAGGGAAAACCAGATACCTTTCATTAAATGAAATGGTGGATGACGTTTTAAACACCTGGCATGATGAGATAGAAGAAGGCTATGATAAAATTGATGAGAATGACCTAACCATCATCCATGCATTAAGGATAAAAGCCAAGAAAATGAGATATGTCATGGAGGTGTTTGGCAAAGACAAAGATCCAGAGCATGAGAAACAGTATAAAGAGATTAAAAGATGGCAGGAAGTTCTTGGTGATATTACTGATGCCAACAGAAACTCTGATGCAGTAATTGAGATTGCTCAAAAATACCCAGACAGAAACATTAAGGAAGAAGTAGATTTATTCGTCGAAATCCAAAAGAGAAATGCGGATAAGCTATACGAAGACTTCTTTAACAAACACGGTAATAGAAATAGTAATCCAATTAATACAGAAGAGGAAGCAGGATTCGAATCAGAACCTGAATCAGATTCAGCAACTGAATCAGAACCAGCAACTGAAGAAGTCCTAACTAAAGAGGTATAAGAAAGGGATACTTAACAGATTGATTTTATTAAATAAGCTGCCAAACTTAAATCCTAGGATTTGGTAGGGCAGCTTAACTAATAGACGATACTATTTGGTTTTGTTTCTAATTCGAAACTATATCATTTCAATGAGATGATGTACTTGTCTATGAAGTTGGACTTTTTAAGCAGATTGATTATTGGCACACCGATGAGGGAGACTATTATTAATTCACTCAAACCGATATAGAAATAGGTTGGAAGAAATGCTGCCATTGAACCTGATGCGTAAGCTATGCCCAAAGCTACAATAAAGCTCATGACTGCAGGCCAGATGGAAGACAGCCATAGATTCCTCGTTTTCCAAATCATTACAAGGGAAATGAAGGTGTGCAGCGTTCCTATTATTGCATCAATTAGTCCATAGGGAGAGAACAAGATGTTTGATATGAAACATCCAAGGGTTACAGCACCTATGTATAGTGGATTAAAAAAAGCTAACAAGTTTAATATCTCTGAGATTCTAAACTGTAGTGGTCCGAATGAAATTGGGGATACAGCCACAGTAAGTGTTATATAGATGCCAGCAACTAAAGCTGCTCTGACTAATTGTTTTGATGATTGGTTATTTTCTGTTAGTGTCATGATATTCTCCTGAATATTGTTTAAATTGTTGATAATTACAATGTTTAGGATTAGAGAGCACAACAGATAACACCGGATAAATTAAAAAGACTCATCCGAAGATGAGTCCTGATAATACGAATCACAGGTACTTATCTTGATTTTTAAAGTGGGTGCCAAGTAAACACTGAATTATTATAACTTGTTCATAATAGCATAAGATAATAAGGATGTAAAAGGGAATTGTTTTAGGGTATAGACTGAATAGATATAGATTTTAACTAATATGATTTATTGGAGGATAGTATATGAAACTTGCGTTTATTTCAGACCTACATTTGGATTTGAATAAGAAGTATCCTGTTTTGGATATGGTGGTAGAAACTGCAGAAGAAAAGAAGGCAGATGTTCTGGTTATTGCAGGGGATCTTTCAAATGACTGTGATCTGACATTGAAATATGTTGATGAATTAAAAAGTAAGTTCAGTGGTGATGTGTACTTTGTTGCAGGAAAACATGACATGTTCAACATAGATGGTAAATACGACAGTACATACTATATATACGATAAGTATATGCAACATGAAAATTCATTGATGAATAAGGATGTTGTATTGAATGAAGACTGGGTTTTATTAGGAGACATGTTCTGGTATGACTATAGCTTTGGAGACAGAGATAAGTATACAGATGAAGAGTTTAGGATTCAGTTCCATGAAGGTATGGCCTGGGCTGACTATAAATATATTGACTGGCAGAACGATGATATATCAATATCGGATATATTAGTGGATAGAATGGAGAAAAGGATACAGAAGTATCCTGATAAAAACATCATTGTTGTAAGTCATATGGTTATGAACCGGGATTTTGTGGGATATGAAAGATATCCAAATACTGACTATTTTGCTGCATTTGTTGGTTCTGAAAAGATTGGCCAGCTTATGGAGAAATACGGTGTAAAGATTGCAGTAATGGGACATGTTCATTTAAGACGTGAATCTTATTCTGAAAACACTCACTATATCTGCCCATGTCTTAATTACTATTTCGAATGGGATGAAAAAGATGGGGATACTGCAAGAAAACAAATTGAAAATACAATGAAATTTGTAGAAATATGATACTGGAAAATGGTTCTGTTGTATGAAACAATGG
>JASDTM010000160.1:564-6429 GCA_041891535.1 Clostridiaceae bacterium | reverse complement strand
ACTTATAAGTTATGATTGGTGAAATATAAAAATAAATAATTATATGTCTCCTGAATTACTTAAGAATTAGTTAAATAAAAATTAATTGGATATAAACTAACTTCAATGCAATATCTTTTCGACAGGAATTATTGTTTTAAAAACATTGTGATAGGGGTATAATTAAGGTGTAATCAATATCATGCAATTAAATCTGTGCGGAATAAGGTCAACTGTACCATTAAACCGCATCTAACATCACCTTCATACCATTATCCGAGTCGAAGCATCTAAAGAAGATTCCATGATGTAAGACCTTGGGTAGTCCGGGAAACCGAACTGCCTCCCGTGTTTGGAAAGGATTTGGAATAGATATGGCATTGCCGTACCAAATTTTTTGTAAAAGGAGAGATAATATGAACGGTTATCAAGGAAAACTTCTAAGGATCAACTTGACCGATGGATCGATCAAAGTTGAAGAACTCAATCGCGAATACGCGAAGGCTTTTATCGGGGGACGTGGATTAGGAACAAAAATGGCTTATGAGGAATTGGATCCAACTATGGATGCATTAAGCCCGGAGAATAAGCTTTATTTCATGACGGGTCCATTTACCGGAACACCTACACCTACAGGCGGAAGATACATGGTAATAACCAAAGCTCCTTTGACAGGAACTATTGGTTCATCTAACTCTGGTGGATACTGGGGTGCAGAACTTAAGTTTGCAGGCTGGGATGGCGTTATCGTAGAAGGAAAATCAGAAAAACCTGTTTACATATGTATTGAAGATGACAAGGTTGAAATCTGTGATGCAGAAGGAATCTGGGGACAAGAAGTACCAGAGACTGAAGCACTTCTTAAAAAAGTAGTTCCTGAAAAATCAAAGATAGTATCTATAGGACCAGGTGGTGAGAAATTATCACTGATGGCTGCCATCATGAACGACACTGACAGAGCAGCAGGCAGAAGTGGTGTTGGTGCAGTAATGGGATCAAAGAACCTTAAAGCGATAACAGTAAGAGGTACTCAAAAGACTCCATTGTTCAACAGCGAAAAACTTAAAGAAGTAGTTAAAGAAAACAACAACATTATTATTAAGAATGGTGTAACTGGTACTGGATTACCTACTTATGGCTCAGCTATTTTGGTCAACATAATAAATGAAGGTGGAATATTACCTACCGATAACTTCCAGAAGAGCTTCTTTGCTAATGCTGATGCTATATCTGGTGAGCACATGACAGAGCATTATCTGATCAGAAAGAACCCTTGTTACAGATGTCCGATTGGATGCGGAAGATATGTTAAGCTAGGCGATAAAGAAGGCGGCGGACCAGAATATGAAACAATCTGGGCATTTGGATCAGACTGTGGAATAGATGATTTTGAAGCAATACTTGAGGCTAACTTCATATGTAACGAGCTGGGTATTGATACAATAACTGCAGGAGCTACTTTAGCAGCTGCCATGGAACTTTATCAAAAAGGTTACATAACAGATGAAGATCTTGGTGGAGAGCCACTTGAATTTGGAAACAAGGAATCCATAATCAACTGGACTCGTAAAATGGGATTAAGAGAAGGCTTTGGAGATAAATTAGCCGATGGATCATATAGATTATGTGAGTCTTATGGAGTTCCTGAGCTTTCAATGACAGTTAAGAAACAGGAATTACCTGCATACGACCCAAGAGGAGTACAAGGACAGGCATTGTCCTATGCAACATCCAACCGTGGTGGATGCCATGTAAGAGGATATATGATCTCCCCTGAAGTTTTAGGAGCACCAGAGAAGCTAGACAGATTCACAACTGAGAACAAAGCATTATGGACAAAGATTTTCCAGGATTTAACAGCATTCATTGACTCAGCAGGACTGTGCTTATTCACATCCTTTGCTCTAGGAGCACCTGAATACAGAGCAATGCTTAATGAAATCACTGGATATAACTTCACTGATGAAGATGTATTAAAGGCTGGAGAAAGAATTTACAACTTAGAGAGAATGTTCAATGAAAAAGCTGGTATAACAGCTGAGACTGATACACTTCCTCCAAGACTTATAAAAGATGGTATCCCAGAAGGACCATCAAAGGGTGAAGTAGCTAGACTTGATATCACACTACCTGAATATTATGAATTAAGAGGATGGCAGGGTGGAGTAGTAAGTGAAGCTAAGAAAGCTGAGCTTGGACTTAACTAGGTATAACAAAATAGGCATTCTATAAAGAGTGCCTTGCACATAGAAAAGGATTTGAAAATGGAGATAAAAGTCAGACTGTTTGCCACACTAAGAGAAGGCAGGGGAAAAGAAGTTTTCGTAGAAGTTCCTCCCGGATCTGAAGTGGATATGGTAATTAATATGCTTGAAATAGCAGATGAAGATGTATCCATACTTATGGTAAATGGAAGAGATGTTTTAAGAAACAGAATCTTGGAACCAGGCGACTATGTCTCCATTTTCCCTCCTGTCGGAGGGGGCTAATGGAGAGATATAAAAGAAATGAATCAGCCCTGTCCAAGAAAGAGAATTTATCCTTAAGGGATAAAAAAGTTTGTATAGTCGGCTGCGGAGGCTTAGGCGGCTATATAATTGAAATGTTATCGAGGCTCGGAGTTGGGAACCTGACACTGGTTGATGGGGATAAATTTGAAGTGTCAAATTTGAACAGGCAGTTACTCTCAACTCCCTTAAATTTAGGGACCTCGAAGGCAAAGGCTGCATCAGACAGGGTATCCCTTATTAACCCTGAAGTTAATGTAGTAGTTTATGATGTATTTTTAGATAAAAGTAATGCAAGAAGGATCATTGAAGGTAATGACCTTGTTATAGATGCATTGGACGGAAAAGAAGCACGTTTGATTCTAGAGGATCAATGTGAGGAATCAGGTATACCATTAATCCATGGAGCTATAGGAGGATGGTATGGCCAAGTAGGGGTAATATACCCTGGAAGCAGAATCCTGCATCAGGTTTACGAAGGTAAAGCTGAAAAAGGAATTGAAGAAAAACTAGGCAACCCAGCTTTCACACCAGCTCTTATTGCTTCAATTGAAGTGAGCGAAGCCGTAAAAGTATTGGTAGGCAGAGAAACAGAATTAAAGAATAAGCTACTATTCATTGATATTTTAAATAATGAATTTATAACAGTAGATAGGAATTAATACTTTATTTCATTTTCCTTATTCCTTTTGGCACCCAATTGGGTGCTTTTTTTTCTCTAAAAATTGCCTTTTATTTTCTTAAATGTTAAGGTATTTAAGTAAGTATAATTTATTTATAAATAGAGAAAAAATTAAACGGGAGAATTAAGAATGGCAGATTTAGTTTATATAAAAACATCCTGGTGACCATACTGCAGCACGGCCGAGGGTTGGCTAAAGCAGTTGATAAAAGAAAATCCGGAGTATGAAAAAATAGTCATCAACACTGTTGATGAAGATGAAACTCCAGAAATACAGGATAAGTATTCCTATAGACTAGTACCTAATTTTTGGATTGGGGAAGAAAAAATATTTGAAGGGGTACCTAAGAAAGCAATTATCAAAGATGTCTTGGATAAAGCATTGAAGAATATCAATAATGAAGATTTTGAATCAGAGGATAAAGAAGAATCTGAACCTTGTTGCTGAGGCTAGGTAATTACTCTGGCAGAGTTAACAATTAGAATCTTTATTTTTAAATCCAGAAATTTATTTTTTGAGTAATAATATAAGCAACTTAATAAATCATAGGCAAAACATAAAGTACAGAATCAAGGGGCTTTGCATTGAGATTCTGTATTTTTTACGCATCAGTGTTTATTTTTGGTGTGTTAATTGACGGGGGGAAATGTACAGTGAGTGAAACATCGGGAGTAAAAACTAATATAAAAAAGACAGAGCTGACAGATAAGGAAGCAAGAGCCGGGGTCATGAAAATTGCATGGCCAGTTCTGATAGAGCTCTTACTTGGCAGTTTATTTGGTATGGTTGACATGATAATGCTGGGTAATATAAGACCTGAGACTTTGTCAGCTGTTTCGATAGGATCTGTGGGAATTGCCAACCAACCATTGTTCATAGGATTATCATTAGTATCTTCCTTTAACGTGGGTGGTACAGCAATAATATCCAGATACTTTGGATCAGGAAAGCTGGATAAGCTGGGCAATGTTTTAAAACATGTTATTTTGGCAAGTTTGGTTATTATAATAATACCCATGGTATTTTTATCCTATACCTTTGCACCGGAGATAATGAGGTTTTTAGGGGCTCAGGAGGATGTAGTTTCCGTAGGTGTAGATTATTTCAGAATAGTTCATATCGGATTTTTCTTCCAAGCTCTTACAATGTGTTTTTCATCTGCATTAAGAGGTGTTGGAGAAACAAAGGTACCGATGAAGATTAACCTGTTCTGTAACGGACTTAACGTTATCGGTAACGCAATATTGATTTACGGATTATTGGGATTCCCGGCACTTGGAGTTACAGGTGCAGGTATATCAACAGCACTATCCCAGGTCATTGCAATGATATTAACCACCATCTATGTCTTCAGGGGCAAGAGTGTCATAAAGTTGACTGAAAAATTCAAGTTTGAAACGAGGACATTGAAAAACCTCATCAGAATAGGACTTCCTTCTTCATTGGAGCAGATGGTATTAAGATTTGGAATATTCCTGTTCACAAGAATAGTTGCATCCTTAGGTACTGTAGTATTTGCAGCCCATCAGATTGCTCTTAATATACTGGGGTTGTCCTTCAATCCTGGTATGGCATTCGGTATTGCAGCTTCAGCACTTGTAGGGCAAAGTCTGGGTGAGAATAATACCCATAAAGCGAAGGTATTATCCAAAGCAGCTCAAAGAATAGGTTCCTTGATATCAACCTTCATGGGAATAATATTCTTCTTCTTCGGGCCACAGCTGGTTGGTTTATATACAAGTGATCCAAACATTATTGCAGATGCAGCAGGAGCGCTTAAAATCATAGCCATAGTACAACCACTTCAATCCAGTCAGTTTATCCTGGCAGGAGCTTTAAGAGGTGCAGGGGATACAGTATGGCCACTAATTGCCACAATAGTGGGAGTCTTATTTATAAGAGTAGGAGTAGCCTATGTATTGGTTAATTTCTACAACATGGGATTAACCGGAGCCTGGCTCGGCATATTGGTGGACCAGACCATAAGATGGGCATTTATACTTTATAGACATAAATCCGGAAAATGGACGTCCTTCAGATTAAAATAATTAGCTTTTCGACTGATGAATTTCATAAGAAATTCATCAGTCGGAATTATCCTATTATAGACACATGACATTTATAAACAAAGGGTTAGTATAATGATATAATTACCATAGATTTAGCGTACTGCGGAGGGAATATGGAACCAAGGAAGTTATTAGAATATTACTATAATCTGATTCTGTTTACACCTGATTACCCAGAAATAAAAAGAACAGATTACCTTGTAAGTGATGAAAGAAGATATGTCCCATATGAGAGCATTTTTGGAGGAGAATCCGAAGATGGATATGATATATATATCGGCAAAGCTGATACATTGGCTCTGGAGAGGGTTATAGCCACTCTTGAGTCTTTTGACAATGCAGCTGAAACATACGTAGCAATGCTTAAAACCGATAAAAGGGGTTACTATGTAAAAGACAGCTTCTATATTTCTCCGGTTATCTTTGCCCTGGCTAAAATAGTCAAGGAGTTTAACTCCAATACCTCCTTGGACCTTAATTTGATAAATAAGGCGAATGATGAATTTGATGAATTCCTGGTTAAGTTTGACAGAAAGCTTGAGTATAAAGAATTAAAAGAAGTTTTCAACTATGTCATTAACAAGCTGAATCTTGGGGAGCTTATAACAGATTTTTCTGCACTTATCC
>JASDTM010000160.1:0-554 GCA_041891535.1 Clostridiaceae bacterium | reverse complement strand
TGACGGATACTTAAGAGATTTAGAAAAGATTTTGATTTCAGGTAAGAATACTGAGAATATTGATCAGACAGTAAGAAGCATATATAAGGTCATGAAAAATGCATCACCTTTTAAAGATGACATGACTCCTGAAAAGCTTAAGACTTACACCTCACCTGAGAAGAATTCACTTGGAATCTGGCCTGGACATGAAAGACTTACCTTAAATCAGCAGGTTATTTTAAACAGCATCCTCAAAGATAAAAGTTCAGGAATTGATTTCTTCAGACAAGTAAATACTGATGAAGAAGCAGATGCTTTGATCCTGGAGTATATGGCAAGCAATATAGTTGAAAGAGCCATTGCCATGTCAAGATACACTAATCCGGATGAAGCTTTTACCGAAGTTAAGTATAAAAGAAACACTGAATATTCCACAAGCTACTATAAGGCTGAAGAAAGGCTTATACAATACAACACAATAGTTACAGGAATCGGCAAGATTGAAGTTGAAAAACTAAATAAGCTGTTATTCCCGGTTTTAACAGGCAGGGAAGACCCAAGCTATTATGAAG
>JASDTM010000159.1:8723-9212 GCA_041891535.1 Clostridiaceae bacterium | reverse complement strand
GGTGAATATGGATGTACCCGATGAATTCAATAAATCACTGCACGACTTTTTACTGGGCAAATATCAAAGTAAATCTTGGTAATCTATTTATAAAATTTGAAAACCTGCCCTGTTTCATCTGAATAAAACTGCTTGATTGTGGTTTGAGTAAGTGATATAATCAGTCTGTTAATCGTAAAAAATGGCTAAGAACTTAGCCCGAGGATAATTTATTAAGGGGGTGAAAAAGTGGCAAACATCAAATCATCAAAGAAAAGAATTGAAACAAACATAAAGAAAGCTGCAGAAAACAAAATGGTTAAAACAGCTTTGAAGACAAAAGTTAAAAAGTTCAATACTGCTCTGGTTGGTGGAGCTGAGGAGTCACAGGAGTTATTGAAGGCTGCTGTTAAGTCCCTGGACAAAGCTGCTTCCAAGGGTATCATTCATAAAAACACAGCTGCAAGAAACAAGTCCAGACTTACTTTGACATTGAACAAAATGAATTCT
>JASDTM010000159.1:0-8713 GCA_041891535.1 Clostridiaceae bacterium | reverse complement strand
AGCAGAAGCAGCTGAATAGGAAAAAACCGGATGAATCCGGTTTTTTTTATTTTTGTGTGCTGCATAGGGAAAGAATCAACATCTCTATTTCTCGTTCCGGATCTGTTCCGGTACCCTTGAATCTTTCTTCAGTTTCAATTAAATATTCAAACATTCTTTTAATTCTTTCCAATGGCACAGCAGTATATGTAGTGCTTTTTTTAGCTACCAGCCATGGAAATTTTTCATTCAATTCAGACATGAGCTGATCTTGTTTCATACCACCAGATAGCCTGACTTTGTAATTATAAACTTCCCTAAGCCTAGTCCCAATGGATTCAAGTATTTCACCAGGCTCAGTCCTTTTAAAAATCAGTTCATTATATAGCTCCAATGCATCCCTGGCTTTTCCAGCTACTATCATATCCATGAGATCATACTTGTGCCTGGTGCCTGACTTAGTTATGAGCTTGTTGACATCTTCTTTTTCAATGGCTCTCCCTTCAGTGTAGGAGTAAATCTTATCCAGGTTTTTCTCTAATTGTAATATACTTCCCTCAAAGGATTCTTTGATATATGCTTGAACAGGTTTAGAAATTTCTTTATTGTTTGCTTTAAAATACTCAACAATAAAGTCATCTATATTTTCTTTTTTAACCTGTGGCATTTTCATAACAACAGAGTTTTGTTTATGGGCTTTGCCATCCAAGGCTTTGATTTTAGTGTCCTTTTTGTCTTGATCAGTAATGTAGTACAGGACTAAAATAGTATCCTCAGGAGGATTTGAAACAAAATCTGTAATTAATTTTATCTTCTCTGAAGCATTTTCGAATTGCTGCTGACCAGAGAAAAAATCAGCCCTGAATATTTCAACAAGCTTTCTGTCACCCATGAAAGGAAGTGTATGGAGAGAATTTTCCATATCTGAGTACGAAACTTTTTGACCGTCAATTCTTATGAAATTAAAAATATCCTCCTGTGAAACACCTGAGATATTCCTTACATCCTCTATCATTTCCTTAATGAAGCCCTCATCATCCCCATAAAAAATATAAGCATTCCTGAGCTTTTTACTTTTCAGTTCTTTTACCAATTCGTTATAATACATATCTTTACCTTACTTTGAAAAGCCTATTGCCAACCTTTATATATTCTATGTCAATTATATCAGATTTACCCATGTTAACAGGTTTACTAAGGTTAAAGTCTTGATCTGTAACATTAATGAAATCATTTTTGGTTTTCTCCAGATCCAAATTACAAAAACTGATATTCTCTTCAACACAGGTTAAATCATCTCTTCTTCCCGGTTTATACATGGTTTCATTGACAAAAGTACCGCGTTTTAAAAAACCGGAGATTTCAACTTTGGCCAAGCCATAATTTTTGGTATATCTTATTCTGGTAACAAATGGAGGATTAAATACAATAAACAAGAAAAATATTATGGTTAGAAAATAATAGAATTTTCTCAGACTGCTTGCTTTACTATATACTTTGCAAAATACAACTGCTGTCAAATAGAAATATATTAGGACCACTGAATTAATGTCCAATTTAAAGTTGAACAGAAATAGTACCAAACCTTCTATGATTCCTGATAAACGATTTAAGCTTTTAAAAATAATCAACAGCACTCGGTTCAAAAATGATAGCTCCAAGGTGAGAATTGTCAGTAATGAAGTTATGCATATACCAGTATAAACTGGAACGATGAGTAAATTGGCTGGAATTAGAGATAAACTGATTGTGTCGTTTATCAAAGCTATAAAAGGCAGCGACAGAAATAAAGCAGATATCGATCCTGAAATACCATTTTTTATCCATGGTTTTAAATTTCTTATGTCAGCCATCCTCATATTAATAAACTCGTTGAATAAAATCATCCCAAGGGTTGCACAATAGGTTAATTGAAATGACAAATCGAATAATAAGTAGGGTTTTAAGCTTAGTAAAATTAAAGCGGATGTGACAAGATCCCCAATAGCTGAACTGTCTTTTCTATTGGCTTTAGCAAAAACAGATGACACCTTCATTAAACATGCCCTATATGCAGGTACTGAATTCACCATGACTGCATATCCTATAATTATGAAAGTAGATTTTTTTTTTAACTTGATTTTTTTAAGTAAACTCTCCAAAAGATTAACGTGGAAACCTGATATAGATAGAATATGGATGATACCTAAACTTTTTAAAGTATCATTTTTATCCTTCAAAACATCATCCTTGATTCCTAAAATCAAGGATGAGATCAACGCACCTTCTTCATTTCCGGCAGATTCTTTAAGTCTTTTGCTTAAAGTTAATTTAAACTCTTCAATCTTCCACCTTAAACTACTATTGCTAGTTAGTATGGGTGTTTGATTTAGATTAAATACTACTCCCTTTAAATTGTAATAATCATGGGTTAAATCATATGGTGCAAAATAAATGCCCCCAGGTTCTTTTTTTATCTCAGTCCATTTTCCCTCCGATGCAAAAAGTTTATTACCAGAAAAGTATATTTCAGATTGACCAATGTTCCTAACATATTTTAATTTTACATATTTTTTATTATTTAAACTATATTTTTCAAGAAGAATCTCACTGTTATAAAAAGAACATAAAATCATTCCAATAATAAATCCGGTAATAATAGATAAAGTTAAGCGCTTATTTTCCCTGTATACGGGTATTATGAACATTCCCATCCATAGAAGCACTATCATAAGCTCAGAGTAGTTCCTAGAATAGGCAACCAATATGGAGAGTATGAATGAAATCGTGAATACAATCAGGTGTTGCATTCTTCGTCCTTGAAAAATATTTTTATTTTTGTTTTGGCTTTTTTCTCTTCCCTTGATACTTCAACCTGGTGTATCCCAAGTATCATCCCAATCTCTCTTTGAGACATGTCTGCATTATAGTGAAGTTCTAATATTTTCCTCTGCCTGTCTGTTACCATGGAGAGCATTTTCTCTGTCAGAATCTTGTTTAAAGCTTCTTGTTCTACATTACATGTTGCTTCTCCATAAATAGTGTTATGAACATAGTCAGTAAGATCCTCTGCTGAATAAGCAAATTCCCCCGTTTCACGGATCAGTTCAGTTGATGCATTTATTATTGAAGCTGCTTCCCTTAATATCTCTCCTCTTATGAATCTGAAAGCAAATGTTGAGAATTTGGTATTAAAGCTTTCACAATATCTGGAAAGTGCTTTTGCCAAACCCATTTGCCCTGCTTGAAAAAGTTCATTCTTGTGGTCCTCATTCCTGCAAAGGTAGCTGAATTCTCCCATAATTTTATAAACAAGGGGGGCATTTTTTAACGCAAGCGTATTTCTCGCATCATCATTACCCTCCCTGATGGATTTAATCAATTCCTCATTAGTCATAACCTTGCCTCCAAATGTATAGTCAATATCCATTATGCATTGAAAACAAAAAAGAAAACCCGGTAAAATTCGACCTTTTTCGACGTTCTCAATCTGAAGCAAGTATTAATAATTTCATTGATGCATCACACATTTCTGTAATGTTTCTTAATTATTTCACATACGTTATTTACGGATTAATAAAGACTTGTTAAGTACTTGAATTGCAAATTAGAACAATTATAAATATGAGTTAAATTTTTAACATTATAAATATTAAAATTATGTTTTCTTGTTGAATTTCCACCATTTTTCAGAGTTTTAAATATGAACAATTTGTAAATTATACCCTTTATCCACTGGTGTAAGCCAATAATACGTTTAATTCAGCTTTGTGAATATTCTGCTTATATCCACAAATAAAAATCACACATAATAAATTAAGTGTGATTTTTATTCTATATGTTATTAATTTCTATTGTTTAGTATCCAATGTATGGTGCTGGATCTATTGAGTAACTGTCGTAACGGTTACCTACTCTTATTTCAAAATGAACGTGTGATCCTGTAGATTTTCCAGTAGAACCCATAAGTCCTATTCTGTCACCCTTTGATACATTCTGACCAACATAAGCCAAAATTTGATTCATATGAGCATATCTTGTTATGTATCCATCTGGATGCTCGATATAAACTACATTACCATAGGATCCATTATAATCTGCAAATACTACTACTCCAGACTTTGCTGCATACAATGGAGTATTGTAATCATCAGCTATGTCTATTCCACCGTGGAATCCTGTACCGCCATAAACCGGGTCAATTCTGTATCCATACCATGATGTTACAACACCGGTAGTTGGTCTCATAAATCCACCAGAGTAAGATTGGGAAGTACTCTTTGTTGATTCTTCACCTGAAACCCTTGAAGGTTCCTTTGCTGCTGCAGCCTGCATTGCCAACCTGGCCTTTTCTTCATCAGCTGCAATTAGCTTCTTTAGCTTTGCATCCAGCTCACTGTTTTCTGCTTCAACTTTTCCGATTTTTGAATCAAGCTCAGCAACTTTACTGTTTAATTCATCCATCTTTTCGTTTCTTACATTGTACAGTGCATTTAAATCATCCTGAGCATACTGAAGATTTGATTCTTCAACCTTTAACTCAGCTTTTTTATCGTTTAAAGCAACTTTTTCTACTTCTTGCTTGCTCTTTAATGCTTCAAGCTTTACTTTATCGCTTTCAAGCTCTTTTTTAACATCTTCAAGACCTACACGAATAGCTTCTATATCTGCCATTACCTTGTTGTCTGACTTAATTACATTTTGAAGTACTTTCATTTTAGTGAAGAAATCGCTTATGCTGGTAGCCTTTAAAAGAACTCCAATACTCTTAGTGACTACGTTGCTCTTGTAACTTTCTCTTACTCTGTCACCAAGTATTTCGTGCTTTTCGTCAAACTCCTTCTGCTTTTGAGCAATTTCAGAAACTTTGACTCCAATGGCTTCTTCAGTTTTACCAATTTCATTGCTCGTAGCTTCGATTTCTGACTCTTTTTCAGCAATCTCAGTATTTTTCTGTGCAATGGAGGCAGCTACTGAATCCAACTTACCTTGAACTTCTTCAATATCAGTCATAATGCCTAGTAATTCAGTTTTTAAAAAATCCTGCTCACCGACTAAAACATCTTTTTCACCGTCAAGTGTGTCTTTAATCGTATCATTCTGCTGAATCTGATCCTTAAGATCCTGCTTTTCATCAGCAAAAGCCAAGCTTGGACTTAAAATTGATACTGACATCGTGATTGCTGTCAGAAGTGATAATATAGAACTCTTTTTCATAAAATCCTCCGGTATTGGTAACATCCGATTTCTTTATAAGTTAAAATAAAATTTAAATTTGGAAACAAATTGGTTACAACTCATCCAACATTTAACATTGTAAGTCTCACTTGTAAAGAAGTTATATACAAATCATGGTAATATACGTATTTTTGAGAATATTTTATGAAAAAAGCTATATTTTGAGCCAAATCACATAAATTACTGAGTAAAAGAGTCACTTTTGAATGTATTTGGTTTCCATTAAATATTTATTATGTTACCTATTATTTAGTATTCCCTTGTTTTTTAAGCCTGCTTCATAGAGCAAAATAGTAGCAGCAACTCCTACATTTAATGAATCCATATCACCCAGCATAGGAATCATGACATCAGTATGAGGAGCTTTATAAAAATCCTCACTTATTCCATATTTTTCAGATCCCATTACTATGGCCACCCTGTTTTGGTATTTAAGATCAAAATACTTATTCTTACTGTCCGTGTCGGCCAATATTATTTCATATCCATTTAAAGCAAGCCATTTAAGAAGTTCATCCGCATCAGCTGATTCAGAAATCGGTACTTTGAATACAGAGCCCATACTGCTTCTTATTAGCTTGGGATGATTAATCCTTACTTTTCTGTTATTTAATATGACGAGGTCTGCTCCTACAGCATCTGAGGATCTTAAAATCGTCCCCACATTACCTGGAATTTCAAGTCCGTCCAGCACGACTATCAATGATTTTTCAAGCATTTCGAATTTTTTATAATCAACGAAATCAAGATATACCACTCCCATGATTCCTTGACCATTTTCCTTCTCACTTAATAGAGCATAGACTCTGTCTGAAACCACAATTACTTCTTCAGCCTTATTCACAAAGGAATCAACCAGTTTTTGACTCTCAATGGATTTTATTTGTTCTATACAAATTATGAGATATTTGATTCTTGTATTATATTTTTCAGCAAGTCCCATTGCCCATATGCCCTCAATGACCGCCAGCCTTTCAGGGTTTGGTTTTGAGTTATTGTTTAGAGTTATAACCCTTTCAACAACATTATGTTTTCTTCCGGCGAAATACAGCTTGTGACCATATCTGTCCTTAAATATTTTTATCTTTTCTTCATCACTTAATTGAGTCAAATCTTTAAAATTCATTACTTTACCTCTTAAAAAAACACCCTTTCGGGTGTTTTTAAATTTCTTTTATTACCTGAACAACCTATAAACCAATTCTATATTATGGTAAATAGATAATCCACAGATTCCTGTTTCTTTTAATAAGGTCTTCCCGCTCCAATGTACTGCATGTTTAACATTGGTACGATACATACTGTGTAACCTTCGCTTGGTGCATGGATTGTCATTCCATTACCTGCATACATTGTTACATGTGTTATTTCTCCGCCATATCCCCAGAAGATTAAATCTCCAGGAATCAACTCTGATCTTGAAATCTTATAGCTTGCATAGTACTGTGCTGTTGCTGTTCTTGGTATTGATATACCTGCCTGTCTATATGCTGTGCTTGTTAAACCTGAGCAATCCATACCACTGTAGCTGCTGCCACCATAAACATATGGTACTCCAAGATAAGATTTTGCTGCTTCTAATGCTGCATAACCTATGCCTGATCCTGATGAAGGAGCACTGTATGATACTGAATTATTTGAACTGGATGCTCCTGCTAATCTTGCTGCCTCTACTCTGGCTTCTTCTTCAAGCTTAACCTGAATTGCTGTTATCTTATCACCAAGTTTATTCTCAAGGTCCTCTGCATTTCTTGCAACTGAGTCAACAGTGATTTTGTCTGAAATTGCTGATAATAGGTTCTTAGCGTCTTCAAGCTGTTCTTCAGTGGATGATCCATCAGCTAAAACTGTTCTTACTTCATCAAGAAGCTTGTCTTCCTGACCTGCCAAAAGCTTATATAAACTTGACTTTTCTTCGTTTAATTTTGCAATTAACTCTGACTGCTGTTTTCTGCTATCTTTAGTTTCATTACTGGTTGCTGTAAGGCTGCCAACTAATGCAACAAGGACTGCTTTTTTAGAATCCAACTCGCCTCTTTTGGCTGTCAGCTCATCTTTAACTTTATCCAAAGCTTTTACAAGTTCTGCATCTTCTTTCATTACTGCATTAACAACCTTAAGTCTTACAAGAAAATCACTGAAGTTTTGTGACTGCATCAATGTTTGAATCATGCTTATGTTTCCGGCTTTATAAACTACTCTTAACCTAGTAGCGAAGTCTTCCTGCTTTTGAGCATATTCTTCTTCTTTAACTACCAGTTCTTTTTGAACATCAGCAATATTTGAAGAAACCTCGCTGATTGATTTATTGTTGTCATCAATCTTTATTTTGAGATCTATCAGCTTGTTATCCAGGATGCTTAATTCACCCTGACTTTTGTTTATTGCTTCGGTTTTTATACTTATTTCAGCTTTAGTTTTATCTATTTCTGTTTCATCTGCAAAAACCATTTGCGGCATTGCGGTGAAAATCATCGTGCCTATCAATAGTTTTGCAACTATATTCTTTTTCATATTTTTCTTTGTTCCCTCCATTAGTACCCCAATAGATTTTCAATTCATCTATTTATTTCTCATCCACGGGCATTATATTTTTAAAATGTGAATTAATTATAAAGAACATAATTTCTTTAATCAGACTGTAAAAAACAAAAATGGAAAGCATTAGACTTTCCATTTTTGTCATATTCCCAATGATTATTTAACTATATATCCAGTTGTTGATGTCCTTCCTAGGATTAATACTCTTCTTTTATACTGAGCATTTGACTCTCCGGATTTCCTTGGAATCAATATATCCAGTCTTTGTGAGGAGTTAAAATCTGAACCGCCTCTGTCTAATACTGTCATTGTTCCATAGCCTTCAAGATAAATCTTGGTGTATAACGGCCAGTAATTGCTTGCTACTACTCCGTATGCCAATGGTGCTCCAGTTGCAGTTGTATTATATCCCCCGTTCTCTTCAGGAAGATCAGTATAAAATGATAAGTAGAAAGTCATATTCCCACTGCTTTTCACATTGGCTGATGCTGTTTGTGTATAGCTCGTTTCTATTTTTGTAGCTTCAGCTGCCCTGGCTCTTATTGCTGCTGCTTTCTCTTCTTCAATCCTTGCATTTTCCAAAGCTGTTAGTTTTGTCCCTGCTTCTCCTAAAAGCTTATCTCCTGTATCTAACGCAGTTTGGGTTGAAACCTGATTTTTGATTGAATTAATTACTGCAAGGGTACTCTTAATTTCATCTTCAGTTGATTTTGGATCATTTAAGATAGCCTTTATATTGTCAAATAAAGCTACTTCTTGACCTTGAAGCAAAGTAAACAGATTATCTTTTTCAGCTTCCAGATTCTTTAATTCTGCAATCTGGGCTTCCTTATTCTTGTTCAGCTCTTCATTGTCCTTGTTTAATTTAGCGACAAGGGATACTTTTACATCCCTGTCCTTATTCAATTCCAATTCTTTTTTTACTAAAGTGTCTCTCGTTCTGGTTATTTCTGTAATCATTTTATGATCTTCAGCA
>JASDTM010000158.1:0-9321 GCA_041891535.1 Clostridiaceae bacterium | reverse complement strand
CCTTGAGGGCATGCCATGTGATAAGATCAATAAGCTAATTTCAGCTGATGAGGAATCCCTGGTATGGGAAAACACTTCTGATATCCATGAAGCCAGTATTTTAAAGGGTGGTTCAGACCTGAATACCTTCCATGACCTCAGAAGAAGCTACATTTCAGGATTATTTGATGGAATGGGATACAAATACAGCTTCAGCCAGCCTGAAGGCAAAAGAATTAATACAATAACAAAATAAAAATAGGTATTTTAACTGCTCCACATGGCCCAAATTGTATGGCTGATGAGGAGCAGTTTTTTAGACGGGTAAAAATTAACTAACATTTAACATTTATTTTGCTACAAAAAATGATGATTAAAAATTCAATAATGAATAACTTCATTCAAAATCAAACTGGCTTAATTTCCATAAGCCGCCGAAAAACATATTATGCAACTAATATTAATAATAAAAAATCCCCCTGAAGTACTTTAATAGTCAAAGTATCTATTTTTATGCTTTAAAAATTACATAAAAATTCATTATGTATAAAATGTTGCATATGAATTATTATAAATGTTCATTATCCCAACCGTTCCGCTCCAATACTTATTTTACAGTAGTTTTTTATTTATGCATGTTATATAATGAATTACTATGATGGAGGTGTACTATGAATATAGACTTAATCAGAGTCCCCATTTTTTATGGTTGCGACAGAAAAGGTGCCGAACTAGGCCCAGACGCGATTTTTAACAATAATATTATGAATGTTTTCCAAAAATATGGAAATGAAATAAATGATGCCGGTTGTGTACATGTTTGTGATGTATGTGAGAAAGACAAACATCATGACCACCCTAAGATGAAGTACTTGGGACCGATTGTTGATGCCAATGTGGAGCTTGCTTCAATGGTTTCAAACTCTATTAAAAATGGCAGAGTCCCACTTACCCTTGGCGGAGACCATTGCATCGGCTTAGGAACCTTAGCAGGCGTCAGCGATGCCAATAAGGGTGAAACAGCAGTAATATGGATTGATGCCCATGCTGACATCAATACAGTGGATACTTCACCTTCAGGCAACATCCATGGTATGCCACTTGGAGCATCCATAGGAGTTGGTGATAAATCCCTGACTGATCTTTATATCAAAAAAAGAAAGGTTAACCCTAACAATGTATTCTTGGTTGGTTTAAGGGATGTTGACGATGGAGAAGTTGAAATAATCGATGATTATGAGCTCAATGCCTGGTATATGGAAGAAATTAAAGACAAGGGAATGGGAATAGTTATTCTTGAGCTTTTGGATATGCTCAAAAAGAAAAAGATCGAAAATATCCATATAAGCTATGATATAGATTCACTTGATATGACATTAGTACCAGGAACAGGTACACCTGTTTCCGATGGTATGTTCCCGGATGAATCAAAGAAGCTTTTAAGAGCTTTGTTCCGCACCGGATTGGTTCGCTCAGTTGACTTTGTTGAGTATAACCCGGCTAAGGATAAAAATAATATCACTAAAAACACTGTAATGGACATGCTTGAGACCTTTGCCCAGGAAATGGGAAAAGCAGGAGTTATGCAGGATCTGAACAAGGTGGCAATCTAGAGTATATTGTTACAATCAATGAACTACAATATAAAAAACCAAATATAACTTGAATTTTTTAAACCGCCAGTTTTGGCGGTTTGATTTTTTATTCGGGGATATTTAATTTATCTCCCCAGCCTGCTGATTTAAGCTTTTTGAATATATCGGGTGACTTGGATTTTGTAATTTTCTCTGTCCTTATCCCATCCTTATTACAAAGAATTAACTCCACCATTCCTTTTTTTATTTGAGGGTGACGGATTATCCTGTTATCATTATTTCCACTTTCAGGTTCTTTTTTACTTAATACAAGGTATGAGTATTTCTCATCCTCAAAGGGTAATTCCCCTTCTTTTATGTACCTTAGGGCTTTAGATCTTTGAATCCTTTTATAAAAATGGCACCAATCACCGGTCCCTTCCATTTTACATCCTCCAGTAAAGGTACAAGGTGAGAGGATATTAAAGCCTCTGCTAACAAAATTGTTTCGTAAAAATAAGAGTTTATTGAAGAACTCAGGTACCCCTGGCACAATTATTACAACAATACCATTGTCTTCTGTATGGCTGGTAACCGCATTTATGATGTTTATAAGTTCCTTCTCATCTAATTCATTTGCCATGTAGGACGCAAGTACAAGGTCATATTTCTTATCCTTTTTAAAGCTTTTAAAATCACTTTGCACCCATTTAATCTTATCCAAAATTGAACCACTCGATTCATTCTTTTGTATCTCACATAAAAACTGTTCCCCGGCTTCCTTCATTGAAGCCTGCTCTTCCAAAAGAGTGATTTCAATGTCCGAACCATATTTATTAAGTAATGGATAGACTGAGCTTGCAGGGCCACTGCCAAGGTCCAATATGGTCTTTGGTTTAAAGTTTTCATCTGCTTCGTCAATTCTATTGACTACATCATATATAACCATTGAGGTTGCAGGAAGTCTGTATATAAGATAAGCTCTTGCTGAATCTATGCTTCTTACTTCATAATCATCAGTCTTTGATGCCTTATCTCTGTAATTGTCCCTGATACTGGAGGACAGCTTTTTAAGCTTTGAAAGTCCTATTTCCAAGGCCATTTCATCTGTTATTTTGTTTATGGAAAGATTCAGTTCATTCATTTTAAAACCTCACAGGGAATATGACCCATTATTTATGACCTTGAGTATTATCCCCTTCTCCCCTATAATCTTAATTAATAAAGTAATGGAGGGATGAATATGAAAAGCTATGTTTGTACGGTCTGTGGATATGTATATGATCCAGCAGTTGGTGATGAGGACAATGGTGTTAAACCAGGAACTGCATTTGAAGACCTTCCAGAAGATTGGGTATGCCCACTTTGCGGAGTAGGTAAGGATCAGTTTGAAGAAGAATAAAAGCAATCAGCTGTGCAGCCTGCACAGCTTTATTTTTTTAAGAGACCCAGTTTTAATAAACCCTAGTTATCTTATCATTACTTACTTGGTACTTTTTAGAAGTGTCAAAAATTTTACTTCTCCTGCACCTTCCTCAATTAGCTTTGAAGCCAGACTTTTTATACTAGCTCCTGTAGTTACAAGGTCATCAAATATTAAAATGCTTTTTCCCATCAATTTATCTTTATACCCCGGCTTTATAAAAAGACTTGATTCCAGCATTAGTTTTCTACCTAAATGGTCCATTGATTTAGTCTCGCTTTTGCTCTTATTACCTGTGCATTTTAAAAGTTCAATTCCGGATATTCCTGAAAAACCTTCCGCCAAAAGTAGCCCGGGGTCAAAGCCTCTTGTTGAAATATTCTTTTTAATTGATGGAATATAGACCATAATGTCTGGCCTTTTGCCATCATAGACTTCCCAGAAATCAGTTATCAGTGGGTATTCTTCCTCCATCAATTTCAATAGCTCATAATATGAGGAAAACTTCAGCTGTTTTTTAAACCCATATATAAGCCTTTCTGCAGCACCTTTATAAAAGAACATAGTATAGCCTTGTATATCATTGATTCTGTGCTCGCCATACCTGTGGATATCCTTTTTGCAGAATCTGCAAAGTCCTTTCCCTTCATTTTTGCATACAGGACAGTAATTTACCTCATACAAAAAATCCAAGAGCTTTGAATAAAGCTTTTTAACTTTAATCATATGAATATGTCGTCATTCTCCCAATGTGTTATGTTATATTCCCGTGTAAGCTCTTTGGCCTTCTCCATGTTTTGTGTGTTTGATCCCGCAACCATTAAAACCTCACCTGAAGGCTGTCCAAAGGAGCAGCTCCTTAAGGCTGAGAATACAAACTGTCTGTATTCATATTTTGGCAGATCAGCATTAATATAAACAAATTCCAGATTTCCTTTTATTCCGGCAAAATCACCTGTGTTTAAAGTGAATATCAAAGCCGGTTTCTCCTTATCATTTCCCTTTTCAGAAATTTCTTCTTCATCCACGGAATCAGCATCAATTATAAATGGAGCATATTGGGTGTTGATTCTTAAAAGGTACCGGATCATTCCATCCTTAGTCTCCGTATCAGAGGTTACTATGATGACTTTCCTCTTTCCACCGATGAAAAATTCCAGATAGGAATATAGTGAATTTGGGATTGAGTCCTTTATATCTATCCTGCTTTCCAAAAATCTGGGCTCAGGTATGAACAGTCCGTCTGCCTTTACGGGGTGTTCCAGGTTAATCACATTTTTAAATACACGTTCAATGGAATAGGCTATTATTTTATTTGTCTTTTTATAAAGATAGGTTAAAAGCGTATGCATTTCAGTTTTCGTATGAGCCGGATAGGAATTTACATCGTCGTAAATTATAAGATCATATTCATTCGAAACCTCAAGAGCTCCATTGAAATCTACGATTTCAGGGACATTCGAAAAATCTTTAAAAAGATTTGACAATTGATCCAGCCCCTTTTTTTCTCCTGTTATATATAGAAGTCTTCCGCCATCTTTAAAATAACTTAGTACTGGATGAAGTAAATCCAGGCCTCTATATGGCACAGTCACCACATTTATACCTTTGACAGTAGAATTTTTATACCAGTTCACCAGTTCATTGTTCAACTCATCAATTTTGATCAGCATTTTTATACCATTCCTTGATCCTTAAGCTCATTAATAGCTGCAACAGTTTTTTTAAGCCTGTAGCCCAGCGATGAATATCTTTCAAAGGATCTGTTGTTCCATATCATGTAATTCAATGCCCTGTATTCTCCGATTAAAACAACAAGCTCCTTTGCCCTGGTAACTGCAGTATAAAGAAGATTCCTGTTCATCAAAAGCGGTGGTCCCATATACAGCGGCATTACAACAACCTTGAATTCCGACCCCTGACTCTTATGAATCGTAACAGCATAGGCAAGCTCCAAGTCGTCCAAGTCCTGCTCAGTATAATCCACATATCTTTCATCATCAAAAAACACAGTTACAATTTCACTTTCTCCGTCAATAGAATGGACATATCCAATATCTCCGTTAAACACTCCAGTATCTTCCAGGACGGTATTGTCATCCATATCGGGAGTAAGCCTCGATTTAAGGTTGTAGTTGTTTTTTGTCTGCATTACCTTGTCACCGACCTTGAATTCAGTGAACTTATAGCTTTCTTTTTCTCCCTTGTTTAATATATCCCTCATTTTTTCATTTAAAGAATAAATACCAAGATCACCCTTTCTCATGGGAGTCAGTATCTGCATATCCTTTAAAGGGTCCCATGACTTATTGAAGGACGGTAATCTTGTTTCAACAAGGCTTACCAAAGTATCCAGCGCAACTTCATGGTCATCAGCAGATATATAGAAGAAATCAGAATCCTTGCTGTTTAATATGGGCTTTTCCCCATTATTGATTTTGTGGGCATTAAGAGTAATCATGCTCTTTTTACCCTGTCTGTATATCATTTCGAGCTTTACAGTTTTAGCAGCATTTGAGTCTATGATATCGTAGAGTACTTTACCAGGTCCCACGCTGGGAAGCTGGTCCACATCTCCTACCAGTATCAATCTTGTTCCGGGTTTTATGGAATTCATGAGATTGTTCATCAATATAACATCTAACATTGATGCTTCGTCAATTATTACGCAGTCACAATCCAAGGTCTCATCGCTGCCGAATTCCTCCCCGTCAACAGAAACTCCAAGATCAAGTAGTCTGTGAATGGTTTTTGATATTTCTCCTGTGGCTTCAGTCATACGTTTTGCAGCTCTTCCTGTGGGGGCTGCCATCAATACCTTTAACCCTGCTTCTTTAAAAAGTGCCAGGATACACTTTATTATGGTTGTTTTACCGGTACCCGGTCCCCCAGTTATCACACCAAAGCCTGTATTTTCTATGACCTTTACGGCTTCTTTTTGCTTTTCATGGAGCTTTATATGATGTCTTTTCTCATATGTTTCAATTGATTTATCCAAGTCAATTCCAAGGTTCTTATAAGGACCATTGGATAGAGCAAAAATCTTTTTGGTTATGGACAGTTCACAATGATAAAAGGATGGTGTAAATATAAACTGCTCGTCATCCATTTCTTCTAAAACCATAGCATCCTTTAATATAAGTGAACGAATGCCATCTTTAACCAGATCTTCCTCCACTTCCAAAAGTGACATGGATGTTTCTGTAAGATTTATGAGTGGAATACAGGTATGTCCGAAACCTGAATTTCTGTTTAATTCATACTTAATACCACACTCAATCCTGAAAGGAGATCTTTTGTCTATACCGAGATTTTCGGCTATTCTGTCAGCTGTTTTGAATCCAAAGGTAGGTATGTCATCGCTTAATATATAGGGATTTTCTTTTACTACTGCAATGGAGTTTTGTCCGTATCTATAGTAAATTTTCATACATTGTTTTGTTGTTACCCCATAGGATTGAAGAAAAACCATTATGTTTCTGACTTCCCTGGATTTTAGGTAGCTCTCTTTTATGACGGCGAGCTTTTTAACCCCGATGCCTTCTATGGTTAACAACCTGTCGATATCATTGTCCATAATGTCAAAGGTTTCATTTCCGAATTCCTTGGTGATTTTTTTTGCGGTTGCAGGACCAATTCCGGAAATAATACCTGAAGACAGATATTTTTCTATGCCTGTCTGAGTTTCAGGTAATACCTCATCAGCCGAAGTCACCTTGATCTGTTCACCAAAGGTGGGATGCTTAACAACTTCCCCAGTTATTCTAAGGATTTGTCCGATAAAAATATATGGAATTATCCCAACTATTGTGACGAGTCCTTCATCTATTTTAAATTTTGCAACTACATAACCTGAATCATCACTTTGAAATAGTATGTCCTTTACGGTTCCTTTTAGTTCCATCGGCTCACCCCCATCTATACCTATCATTATACATTATGGCGAAAGCATTGTTTTTCAACAGCTAAAATTGAAAATCCAATGCGATCAACCATTGTAGTAATTTAAAAAATCCATGGCCTTCCAAGTTTTTAAGGTACTTGGAAGGCCATGACAATTTATAGGAACCTATTTACTCTTAACCTGTTTTGCTTTGGTTTCTTCTGGGTCTCCCCTTCTTAATACAAGCAAAATTACCTCTGGTCTGTTGCCTGTTTTAGGGAATGGAATTGAAGAGCCCAAACCTGAAGTTACATTTAAATAGCCATTGTTATATCTGAAGATGCCCTTGTCAAATTCAGGGAACAGTTTAATGTCTGGAGATAATAAACCACCAGCCCCAATAAGCCTATATATACCTCCATGGGTATGCCCTGACAGCATCAGATTATAACCATAATCAATCACTCTTCTGAAATAATTAGGCCTGTGAATCAAGGCAACATTGAAATAACCATCATCAGTCATTGGAAGGTGATTTCCAGGTATGAATTCTCCTTCTGAGAAGGATGTTTCTTCATAAAGTTCTATATCATCATCCAATCCAGCAAAGGTTATAGGGAGTTCCGGCACAGTATATGACTCACCCTTTAATACCTTAAGCTTGAAATTAGAAAGTTTTCTATATAAAACCTCCCTGTTCAGCTTTTCATATCCAGCAGTGGTTCTTTTGTAATTTTCATGGTTTCCCGGAACATAAAGCTTGGTTTTTTCCCTGTCTAATTCTGAAACCAGATTCAAGAATGCTTCACCGTAATCTGAATCAGTATGTACCATGTCACCTGTTATGCACATAATATCGTAATCAAGGGCATTTATAACCTGTGCGAGCTTTTCATTTCTCTTGCCGAAGGTTGCTCCATGAAGATCTGAGATATGGCAGATTCTATACCCATCCAATTCCTCGGGGAGATCTTTGTATTTCAGCTCCTTGACCTCGATTTTTAATGATTTTATTTGATATACCTGGTATCCGACAAAGGACAATAATCCTGCAGTTCCCACCAGTAATTTTCTAAGTTTTTTTTCCATAATAAACCGCTTCCTAAAGTATTTCCAATTAATTATAACTGAATTTACCAAGAAGCGGTAATAAACTATTTATTTAGGAGTTTTTTGATTTCATCCACCTTATTTAGCTGCTCCCAAGGAAGGTTTAAATCATTTCTTCCAAAATGGCCGTAGGCAGCAACCTGCTTGTAGATAGGTTTTCTTAGATCCAGATTCTTTATTATTGCACCTGGTCTTAAGTCAAATACTTTTTTTATAATATCCTTAATCTCAGTGTCTGGAATTTTTCCTGTATCGAAGGTATAGACTTCAACAGAAACAGGTTCAGCAACACCAATAGCGTAAGCCAGTTCAATTTCAAGCTTATCTGCCACACCTGCCGCCACAAGGTTTTTCGCAACCCATCTTGCTGCATATGCACCAGATCTGTCAACCTTTGTCGGATCTTTTCCGGAGAAGGCACCACCACCGTGACGACCGTATCCACCATAGGTATCCACAATAATTTTCCTTCCGGTTAAGCCTGAATCTGCACCTGGTCCCCCAAATACAAAACGTCCGGTTGGATTGATAAGATACTTGGTATTTTCATCCAAAAGATTACCTGGGATTATAGGTTTGATAACGTGCTCTATGATGTCCTTTGTTATAGTCTCATGGTCAACTTCAGGGCTGTGCTGAGAAGATACTACAATAGTGTCAATTCTTACAGGAGTATTATCATCATATTCAACTGTAACCTGGGTTTTACCATCAGGTCTCAAATAATCCAAGGTACCATCCTTTCTTACGTCGGACAATCTCTTGGCAAGCTTGTGGGCCATATAAACCGGCATAGGCATATAGCTGTCTGTTTCATTTGTCGCATACCCAAACATCATTCCCTGGTCCCCTGCTCCAAATTTTTCCTCAAAGGATTTTGTCTCGCTTCCGCGGTTTTCCAGGCTGTCATCTACACCCATGGCTATATCAGGGCTTTGCTCGTTTATAGTTGTCAAAACTGCGCAGGTTTCAGCGTCAAAACCATACTTAGCCCTTACATATCCAATATCTTCAACAGTCTTTCTAACTATTTTCTGTATATCTATATAGCATTTAGTTGAAATTTCTCCCATAACAAGGACCATTCCAGTTGTTGCTGCTGTCTCACAGGCAACTCTTGATTCAGGATCCTTCTCCAACAGTGCATCCAATACGGCATCTGAAATTTGGTCGCAGACTTTATCCGGATGTCCTTCTGTAACTGACTCAGAAGTGAATAACTTTTTCATTTGATCTACCTCTCTTAATATATTGATTTATTTATATAAAGCTCTGAAATGAAGAAAACCTTCCGCAAAATAACAGAAGGTTCATTGAAACTTCTCTCATCTTGCTTTCGCGGGAATTGGCAC
>JASDTM010000157.1:0-9391 GCA_041891535.1 Clostridiaceae bacterium | reverse complement strand
CTCTCCAGCAGATGATGCTATATTCCTAGAGCCAGTAACTGATGATTCAAAGCCATACTTCAACCTGATTGCAGCAAGAGAAGCTGACAAGGACAAGGAAGTTTTAAAGAGAATAGTGAAGGAATACCAGTCACAGGAAATCGGAGACCTTATGATAAAGGTATATAAGGGAGCTCAGTTCCCGGTTTGGGAAGGCTATAAGAAACAGTAGTTACAAAATCAATATAAATTAAAATCCTCCTTAAAGCCCTGGTAAATGCACATTTTGCCAGGGCTGAATTATTTTTTGAAGCTAAAATTTATTTGAGACAAGATAGAGAATTTATGATATGATACAACTTGTGCCAAGGATAAGATTATTATCATAAATGGCATGGACACTTGATCTGGAAGTATGGTTCTGCTTGTAAAATCCTATGAAAATAAATTTTCAGGCGTATTGACACACCCGGATTAGTGTATTAAAATGTTAATGTTCATCATATGAAAAAGAAGGATTCAATAGCCCCGAATCCTATTTTTTAAGTGTAACAATAAATCGGGAGGTAATAAGATGAAATCATATTTAGCGAAAGCTGGAGAAATTGAAAAGAAATGGTATGTAGTCGATGCTGCCGGAAAGCCTCTTGGTAGAGTGGCTAGCCAGGTTGCATCAATACTTAGAGGAAAAAATAAGCCTGAATTCACACCAAATGTAGATACAGGTGATTTCGTAATAATTATAAATGCAGAAAAGGTACTTTTAACCGGTAAGAAACTCGACCAGAAGATGATGAGACATCACTCACTATATCCGGGCGGACTTAAGGAAACTCCTTACAAAGTGGTACTCGAGAAGAAACCCGAATTTGCATTCCATGAGGCAGTTAGAAGAATGCTTCCTAACGGACCACTTGGAAGACAAATGGCAACTAAGCTCAAAGTTTACAGAGGACCAGAACATCCACATCAGGCGCAGAACCCAGAGGTTCTCGAGCTGAAGTACTAATCAGGGAGGATTACATTAATGGCAAAAGTTCAGTATCATGCCACCGGTAGAAGAAAGAAGTCTGTCGCAAGAGTAAGACTTGTAGCCGGTGAAGGTAAAGTTATAATCAACAAAAGAGAATTCGAGAACTATTTCCCGCTTGAAACAACCAGACTGATAGTAAATCAGCCTTTAGAGCTTACAGGAAAGAAGTCAGCATTTGACGTTTTAGTTAACGTTCATGGTGGCGGAACAACAGGCCAGGCAGGTGCTATAAGACACGGTATTGCAAGAGCCCTTGTTAAGTTCGAAGAAGAATTGAAACCAGAATTAAAGAGAGCAGGATTCTTGACAAGAGATTCCAGAATGAAGGAAAGAAAGAAGTACGGATTCAAGAAAGCCCGTAAGTCACCTCAGTTCTCAAAGAGATAATATTTATATATTCAAAACCCTTGCAGCAGCAGGGGTTTTTTATTTTGATAGATCTTTAAAAGCAGCCCGGATAATAATAAGACAAATTTTTTTAAAACTAAAATGCAATATATAGTTGACATGAAGCAATATATAAAATACAATTGCAATATAAAGGAGGCCGGACATGAAAAACCTAAAACTTAAAATCGCAAGAATGGAAATGGACATGAAGCAGGATGAGCTGGCTAAGATAGTAGGAGTAACAAGACAGACCATTGGACTTATTGAAGCAGGGGATTATAACCCAAGCCTCAATCTATGCATTGCAATATGCAAAGCACTTAACAAAACTTTGAACGATCTATTCTGGGAGGAACAATAATGAGAAACAACAATGTAGTAGACGAAAGAGAAATAAATGTAAGAAGAAAAATAGGCAGTGATGCATTCACAATACTGATGTTTATACTGCTTTTATCCACCCTGGTCAAGCAGTTCGTATTCAAAACACCACCGGAAAACTATGCGGTTGAAATAGCAAGCTTTGTTATAATGTCCTTCTATGTTGTGCTTAGAAACATAGCTTCAGGGCTTTCAATATATGGAAACGAGAAGAAATCTAAGTATATTCCAATCCTAAACAGCCTTGTAACAGCACTAACCGTCACAGTAGTCATAGGAATCCAGAACTATCTCCAGTACAGCAGCCGCTATCAGGGAGGAGATGTCCTTGGAGTCCTTGCAGTGACTTTCATATCTGCATTCCTTGGAACTTATATTGTAATGACACTCTTTGCCTCAATGAATAAAGCTAAGCAGGAGAGGATTAAATCCAAGCTTGATGAAGAAGAAAATGAATAAGTATAGAACCTGCTTTGTTTTCTGAAATTAAAATTTAATAAGATGTAAATCCTTATAAAACCTAGTTTTTATAGAACAAACCCTTGGAACTCAATGATTTCAGGGGTTTTACTTATTCAACTACGTAGAACGGCCTTGTTTGTCCAATGAGGATGATAAAATTGAAACATCAAACAAACAGGGGGACCATTATGAAAAAAGTATTTTTGTCATTGCTCATTATTGCTAGTCTTACAGCTTGTTCAAGTGCACCGGCTACGACACCAAATAAAGAAGGTGAAACTACTACTGTCAGTACGACAATGGCAACACCTAAAGAAAAGGCAGATATGAAGTCAGAAGAAGTTTTGAAGGCTATGAAATCTAAAGGAGTGAAGATTGGCGAAGTAGTAACTTATACTGAATCTACTGACCCAAACAATCTTTTAGGAAGACCTGGAGGATATGTCTCAAAATCAAACTTTGAACTTGAGGGAGATGAGAAAATATCCGGAGAAGATCCATCAAATACTTTAGAGGTATACCCTAAGGAGGAAGAAGCCATTTCAAGGAAGAAGTATATTGAAGAAATAGGCAAGGCCAGTCCGATGTTTTTACAGTATATATATCAATCAGGTAAGTATGTATTAAGACTTGAAAAAAAGAATACTCCAACTGTAGCTAAAGAAATAGAGAAGATATTTTTAGAGATTGTTAAGTAGTAAAGTTATTGAACTTACAGATAATTTAGAATTAAATAAAAGAAGGCATTTTTCATATTGAGAATGCATTCTTTTTTTAATTTTTTTTTGTAAGTTAATAGATACCTGCATAGAAGGAAGCAACTATAACAGTCATGAGACCTGCGATTGTGATTGCAAGGCTGCTCATTGCTCCTTCGATTTCACCCATCTCAAGGGCTTTGGTGGTTCCGATGACATGGGAGGAGGTGCCGATGGCAATACCCTTTGCAACAGGGCTCTTAAGGTTTAAAAGCTTAACCATTGGTTCGGCAATCATATTGCCAAATATGCCTGTGATTACTATTAAAGCTACTGTTACTGCAGGGTTTCCGCCAAGCTCCTCAGACAGACCTATACCTATTGGTGAGGTTATGGATTTTCCCATTATTGACACATATTCACTATGGGAGAATCCAAACAGCATTGAGAAGACCAATGCCATTGTAAGCATAGTTAAAACCCCTGCAAGAGTTCCTATCATTATTGCCTTAAGGTTTGACTTTAATACATTAAGCTTTTCATAAAGTGGTACTGCAAGACAAACAGTTGCTGGGGTCAATAGGTAGGTTAGGTACTGTCCGCCTTTCATATAGGTAGAGTATTCTGTTTTGGTTGCAAGAAGAATTACTATTACCAATATATTAGATATGAGGAGAGGGTTTAGTATGGAGGAGTTTGTTTTCTTCTTTATAAAAAGTCCGATCATATAAGCAACTAAGGTAAGACCAATGCCGAAGAAGATTGTACTGGTTAACATTTCCATTTATTTCTTCCCCCTTTTTATTATAAAGTCAGTAACTAATCCAGAGGCCGCAAGGGTTCCAATGGTTGAAAGCAGGGTAAAAATCAGGAGCTTTATCCAGATTGGCTGGATCAATGACCATGAGGTTATAAGGCCCACTGCCGGTGGGATAAACATTATGGGCATAATTTCGATCAAAAAGCTGCTTGTGTCCTTAACATTGGAAACCTTGAGGATACCTGAAACAAGCAATAAGAGCATGATGAAAAGCCCGTAAATTGATCCAGGAATGGGAAAAGGCAGAAGCCTGTTCAGCATTTCGCCGATGTAGCTGATTATGATGATTATTGTGAATTCCTTAATATATTTCATTTGTTTCTCCCGTTTATAGTATATAGTCTTCGTTTAATCTGTCGTTGAGTATGAACATTACGATAAGGGTCCAGGCCAGGGATACAATCCATCCCCCGATGATGTCGGTTGGAAAATGGACTCCAAGATACATTCTGGAGAATCCTATTATAAGCATGTACAGTATTAAAACTGTTCTGGCTGTCTTCTTGTACTTGAAATGTCTTAAAGCAATTATGAGTGAAAATGCCAGGGCTGCACTTGCCATGGCATGCCCAGATGGAAATGAGAAGGTTGGCTCATATACCAGAAGCTCCCATAGCTGAGGTCTTTGTCTTTTGAATATTACCTTCAAGATTATATTGAGGATGGTAGCTCCTCCAACGGAGGAGAGTATTAAAAGAAATCTTGAAGTATCCTTTTTCTTAAGGTAAATTGCCAGAAATATAAAAGTTATAACCGTAACTCCTATTGCTCCACCAAAATTTGTAACTATGGGCATGAGTTTATTCAAAAATGGGGTTGAACCCTTATTAATGAAAAGAAGAACATCTTTATCCCATGCTAAGGTCTCCTTTTCGAGTACATCCTCAGTTAAGGCTATGAAAGCTGTGACTAAGGCGGTGAAGAGGAAAAACACCAATATTATATTTCTGTTTTTATGTAGCTCAGACTGTAGTCTGAGCTTTAATGGGCTTTTTTTATTCATAAGCTTGTTTCCTTGATTTATAAATTGGAATGGGGAATACCCTCATTTTTTGTTCTATACTTAGATAATTATACACTCAAATGGCTTAATCATGTAGTAATGTGGAAGTTGGGTTTTTGGAGGACTTAACCTGAAGTTTACATATTTTTTAGGGTGTATTATAATGAAGCTTGAATTTTAAAAGTGAGGAGGTTTTAGCTTGATAGATTCAACACTACAGTTTTTTGGCTCAGTTGCCTTGTTTTTATTCGGCGTAAAGCTTCTCGGAGAGGGCTTGGAGTCTGTTGCAAGAAGCAGAGTCAGGGACATTATGCTCAAGGTCACTCAAAACAAGGTAAGTTCAATTCTGTTTGGGCTTGTTTTGACTGTGATCCTGCAGTTCTCCAGTGCGACTGTAATCATGACAATAGGCATGGTGAATTCAGGTGCCATTAACCTGATGCAGGCCCTTGGGATTATTATCGGAGCAAACATTGGTACAACAATTAAGCTGCCCTTTATAATTTTAAATCCATATTCACTTGTACCGATTTTTTTGATTATTGGAGTCATACTATATATCTTCAGCAGGAAAAAATCCAACAGGGATATGTCCTACGCCTTATTGGGCCTGGGTATTATTTTCATTGGACTTAGAAATATGTCGTCTTCAATGCTTGTATTCAAGGACAGTGCCGGAATGAAGATGCTCTTTAATGCAATTGGGGTAAGCCCTATAATTGGACTTCTGGTTGGTATTTTAGCAACAGTTATGTTTCAATCATCCTCAGCCACAATGGCAGTTTTGATTTCAATAGCTGCTCCTGCCGGACTTACATTGACCACTGTATTCCCAGTTATTTTAGGAGCAAATATAGGTACGGTTTCAACTGGATTAATTTCATCTTTAGGCACTAAAAGAGATGCAAAAAGAGCAGCAGTGATGCATTTGATCTTCAATGTCATAGGTACATTGGTTTTCCTTCCGCTGACAGTATTTGTTGTTGGCTTGATTACGAAATTTACACCGGATAATCTTGAGGTTCGTATGGCAGTTGCCCATATGTTCTTTAACATAGCCACCGCAATCTTAATAACTCCTTTTGCTGAGCAGATAATTTGGTTGTCAGGTAAAATGATTCCGGAGAAAAAGAAGGAAATCGGGCTTACTGAATCTACACTTTTAGATAAAAGAATAATTAACTCACCAAGCTTTGCAGAGCAGCAGATGGTGCAGCAAACCTTAAGAATGGCTGAATATGCCAGGGAGAACGTAAAGCTGTCCGTTGATTTCTTCATAAACATGGATGATTCAGTTGTTGGTAAGATTAAGAGCAACGAGGAATTTATAAACTACCTGGAGGTTCAGATTACAAGCTTTTTAGTAAAGCTGTCTGCAACCGAGCTATCTGAGAAGGATCAGGGAAAGCTTGCAGCCACACATCATATGATTGCAGATATTGAGAAAATCGGAGATCTTGCAGAAAATATTACAGAACTTGCAGAAGCCAGAATCCAAAAAGACATTGAGATAAGCGATGAGGCTGAAACAGAGATTAAAGCCATTTATTCATATGTATTGGAATCCTTGAATGTTGCCTTTGATTCTTACAGGAACTCAGATAAGAATATGGCTTCATCAATAGTAGACATAGAGAAAAAGATAAATGAAATGGAGAAGGAGTACAGGGATACTCATATAGTCAGACTGAACAGGGGAAAATGTACTGCCCAGTCAGGAATACTATATCTGGATCTGTTATCCAATCTTGAGAGAATCGGTGACCACTCAACCAATATTGCAGAAAGTGTCATCAAGAATATAATTGTATAGTTTATTTTGAAGTAGCCTTTGGGATGTCAAAAGATGTTCCAAGGGCTTCTTTTTTTAAATTTATGAATTCGTCAAAAAATTAATTAGCAAATTATGGTTTTTAAAAGTCCTTTCAAAAATGAATTATAAGAAAACGAATACTTCAAAAATAGGGGTATTTGACGGGTAGAAATGAAATAAAACTTGCAGAAATGAAATTCAAAGTGACAACTTATTCACCAATGAATACATTGGCACTTATTGGACTCAAATTGGGGTTTGAAAAAACGGTTACAAATGATAAATGGCACTTAATGGACTCAAAATTTCCATTGCAATTGCAACTTCTCTATGTATAATTAAGATGAACGGAGATGTCTATATGGAACATAATTTAAATAGAGAAAGTGGTGTGCCTTTATACAGGCAGGTTAAGAACCTGATTTTGGATAAGGTGAAAACCGGTGAATTAAGCTCCGGATTTAAGATGCCGACGGAAAGAGAGCTGTCAGAACAGCTTACTGTAAGCAGAAATACGATATCTTCAGCCTATAAGGAGCTTGAAAAGGAAGGGATCCTCATATCCAAGCAAGGAAAAGGAACCTTTGTAGCGGAAGAATCGACTTTAATGGCCTCGGGTGAGTTCAGGGAAAGAATAATCAGATTCATTGATCTAGGACTTGATGAGGCAATTGAAGCAGGAGTTGAACCTAAAAACTATATAAAAATGGTGGAGCAAAGAGTAGAGGAAAGGGTTGATTCAAAAAGGCTGTCAAAGGCAATCTACGTTGAATGCAATGTGGAGCAGGCCAGATACTTTTCAAACCAGCTTAGACTGGGAACAAACCTTGACTGTGAACCACTGACCATACCGGAATTAATTGAAATGGACAATGAAACAAAGCTGAAGCTTTATAATGCGGATGTTATAGTTTCAACCTTCAACCACGTCCCTGAGGTTATGGAATATACAAAAGGGTTTGGCAAAGAAGTTTTAGGTGTTGCGATTAATCCGGATCTTAGTACCATAGTGAAACTGGCCAGGTATCCAATTGATACGAAAATTGCATTTGTATCCATATCATCTGAATTTTCGGAGAAGGTCAAGCTTGCAATCAGTGATGCGGGAATGACCGATTTGGAAATAACCTATACTACAACCCAGGATAAGGAGACGCTTAGAAAGTTTGTCTTGGATAAGGATGTTGTACTTGTATCTCCAGGAAGAAAGCGTGATGTATTGGAGCTTGTTCCAAAAGAAAAGGTTCAAAGCTTCATATATAACCTGGATGAAGGATCATTAAAGGCACTTAAAACAAAGCTTTTGGAGCTGAACATTCTTTAAATAAACTTAAAATGAATTTTTAATATTGAATTTTGAAATAAATCGTGTAAATACACAGGGGTCGACCCGGAGGAATTATTAATGGATAAAAAGAAGCTTGTCATAGGGGTTATAGGAGCTGACTGTCATGCAGTCGGAAACAAAATACTTGAGTATTCCTTCACTCAGGCAGGGTTTGAGGTAATAAATGTAGGTGTTTTATCATCCCAGGAGGATTTCATCAATGCAGCAATAGAAACTGCAGCAGATGCAATAATCGTATCCTCACTTTATGGCCATGGAGAAATGGACTGCAGGGGAATGAGGGATAAATGCAACGAAGCAGGTCTTGAGGGCATCCTTCTATATGTTGGCGGAAACATTGTTGTCGGTAAACAGGAATGGTCAGATGTTGAAAGAAGATTCAAGGCAATGGGCTTTGACAGGGTATATAAGCCGGGAACACCTGTAGAACAGGACATAGAAGATTTAAGGGAAGACCTTAAAATGGATGTGCCCAATGGAATGGGAGCTTAATATGAAATACTATCTTCTCATAGATTTCGGCAGCACTTATACAAAGCTGACTGCAGTTGATATAGAGAAGGAAGAAATTGCAGCTACCTCTAAAGCCATTACAACAGTAGATTCCGGAATCATGGATGGATACTTGGAAGCCATGGAAGGAATTTATGAAAAAATAGGCAGGCAGGCTACTTTTGTGAAGAAGCTTGCCTGTTCTTCCGCAGCGGGAGGACTAAAGATGGTGGCAATAGGCCTGGTACCAGACCTTACAGCAGAAGCAGCCAAAAGAGCTGCTTTAGGTGCAGGTGCAAGGGTAATCAAAACCTACAGTTTCAACCTATCCTCTGATGAAATAAACGAAATAAAAGAAATAAAACCGGACATCATCCTCTTAGCAGGAGGAACAGACGGAGGCAATAAGGACACTATTATCTTCAATGCAAAAATGCTTGCAGCCTCTGATATCAGAAAGCCTGTCATTGTTGCTGGAAATAAGAGTGCAAGGGATGCGGTGAGAGAAGTATTCAATGAAAGTGGTATGGAATACTACGTGTGTGACAATGTCATGCCAAGACTGAACGTCCTGGAGGTAGATCCAGCCAGGGAAGAAATCAGAAAGGTATTCATGTCCAGAATCATTGAAGCAAAGGGCATGGGAGATGCCATGGACCTTATAAACGGTATTTTAATGCCAACTCCACAATCAGTTTTAAAAGCAGCTGAGATCTTATCTACTGGCTCAGACAAGGAAGAGGGAGCCGGGGACCTTATAGTTGTAGATATTGGTGGTGCAACCACTGATGTGCATTCACTCTGTGACGGAGAACCCACTAAAACAGGAGTCACCTTCAGGGGATTGGAAGAGCCATTCTCTAAAAGAACAGTTGAAGGCGACCTGGGCATGAGGTATTCCGCAATAAGCCTTTTTGAAGCATCCTCCACAAGGGAGATTAAAAGATACCTTAAGAATAAGGATCAGGATAT
>JASDTM010000156.1:8303-9491 GCA_041891535.1 Clostridiaceae bacterium | reverse complement strand
GTTTGCACCTGCCATGACATTTTCCAGGGTGGGGTTGGGACTTACCTCATCAAATACTAAAGAAGCAAGACCTGCTCTTTCAAGCTCGGCTTTTACCCTGTCCAAGTATCCCATTCTTTTGACTGAGGCACCCTTGGTTATTACAATAAGTGCTTTTGTGCCGGGTATGTCTTGACCTCCAAGATCATTTAAAGCACCGGGTCCGAATAATATTTTGGTTGGTACATCAAAGGTAAATTTTTTCATATTGCTCTCCTTTTTTAGTTCACCGGTGTAGATTATCTCCTCAAGGCCGCTTTCAGAATCCTTTATCCTTAGATATCCAGATTCATTAATACCTAAAAGGGTACCGGTGATTATTTTTTTAGAATTTACTATTTTAACTTCTTCATTTTTAAACAACAGGTGTTTTTCATATTCCCTTGTTATCTCAGCCTTGTCAAAGGCAAGAAGCCTTAATTTGTTCTTTAGCTTCTCCAAGACCTTTGCAAGGACTTCATTCAAGTCCAAATCCATGTGGAGCTGTTCAGCCATAGACGACGCAGTATTTTTTAACTCAGGTGGAAAATCCTTTGAATTAACATTAATACCGATACCAATTAAAATGGCTGCAGGGTTATTTTTTCCCTCTTCAAAAACAGCTTCAGTAAGTATTCCGCAGACCTTCTTACCACCCATGAAAATGTCATTGACCCACTTTATGCCACTGCCGCAGTCATGGTCATAAAACCTGGATTATACTTGGGAACAGGATCCAAAATCAGCAGAGTGAAATATAAGCCTGTGCCCTTAGGGGAATGAAAACCCTTGGATAATCTACCTCTGCCCCTTGTCTGTTCCTTTGCTATCAAAACAGTATTGTCAGGATACAGCTTGTAATTATCCTTAAGATAAGTATTCGTACTTTCAAGGCTGTCCACCAATACAAGGTTATAGTAGTCGTCTTCCATATATTTTTTTAAAATTGATTCATCCAGCTCCATATTTCACTCCCTGTATTTCTATACTATTTTCATCATGTATTTCTCAAAGTATATCTATATGTATATTATAATCAAAAAACTCAAATCCTATTCCAAAAACTGGAATACAATCTTTAAACTCAATCAGCATACGCTATCTTTAGACATAAACTGCCATATAAATGCCACATATTTTCTCCATTCTTTAGATTACTGTTTTATTAAG
>JASDTM010000156.1:1199-8293 GCA_041891535.1 Clostridiaceae bacterium | reverse complement strand
AGAATTGAATACACAACTTTTATTTTAGGAATATAGATGCTCTTAATACTGCCAGTGTTTTGAAATGGTAAGTATTGATGGGATTCTGCTTGAAGGAGTGATTTAAATGAATGAAAAATTAATATACATAGCTGATGATGAGGTTAATATAAGGAATCTTATAAAGGGCTTCCTTGAAAAGGAAGGGTATAAGGTTATTGATTTTCCTGATGGAGACAGCCTGTTTGAAAAGCTTAAAACTGATAAACCTGACCTTGTTATTTTAGATGTCATGATGCCGGGCAGAGATGGATTTATGATTACAGAAGCCATAAGACAGATCAGTAAGGTGCCCATAATTCTTTTAACTGCAAGGGATACTGATACTGACTTATTCTTTGGCATAACCCTGGGGTCAGATGACTATATAACAAAGCCATTTTCACCAATGACTTTAACCATGAAGGTAAGGGCGTTATTCAGAAGGATTGAAATGGAAAATGTTCAGGTTACTGCAGAGGAAATAGAATTTGAAGATATTAAAATTCTTCCGGACAGCAAGATGGTGACAGTTGCAGGCAAGGAAACTGAGATGGCTCCCAATGAATATGCGCTTTTAAAATACCTTATTGAAAACAAGGAAAGGGCAGTATCCAGAAACGAGCTTTTGGATAAGGTGTGGGGCTTTTCAGCACCAGTTGAAACAAGGGTCACAGACGACACTTTAAAAAGACTCAGAAGAAAAATAACTGAATCAAAGGTAATTATTGAGACCGTATGGGGCTTCGGCTTCAGGTTAAGAAAGAAGGAGTAAATTTTTATGGGAGAAAGAAAAGGTATCGGTACAAAGATTTTAAACTATGTCTATGTACTCATTCTGATCCTTTTTTTGATAATCGTAATTGGCTTTAACCTTGCTGTAAGAGCTTTTGCTGTGGACAGACTCAAAAATCAACTCCAGGTTACAACTTTGGCTGTTGAGAATTTTGATACAACGGTGAAGGTGCCGAAGGGTTCAGGCAGAAGATCCATGATGGAGAATATGCTTAGGCTTGATCTTGGAAGCTCAGATGTCAATATCCTGTTTCTGACTGAAAATAAAGAGCTCTCCATGGATATAGTTGAGGCAGGTACCGTCATTAACCAGAATACAGGCATGGGTTCCATGGGTATGGGTAGTGGTGGAATGATGGGCTCAGGCAGGGGACCTCAAAAGTCCGGAGGTCAGGGTAATCAAACAACACCTAATGCAACTACAACTCCAGCAACCCATCCGGAAACCATTGATGAATACTCCATGGTTTTAGGCAAGGCAGATTATGATGAATCATTAAAGGTATTAAGCTATGTCAAAGCGTCTGATAAACCACTTACTGCCTTTGACTATACCAAGGAGAACATAAACGGAGACAGCTACTACTTAAAGAGCATACCCTTCTCAGGGGAGTATATTTTGTCCTTCATACCGGTAAAGGTATATGACAGCTTTATTTCTAACACATTAAAGATACTTTTTATAATATTGGCTGTAACCCTTATTTTAACCTGGTTTATAGTTAAATACCTTGCAAACCAGATTGCAAAGCCAATAAAGCAGCTTGAATCACTGTCCAGAAGAATCGGCTCAGGTGACTTTGCTGGGGAGTCCTATAACTTCAAGGAAGAGGAGCTTTATGACTTGAACCAAAGTCTTAATGAATCGGCTGCAAAGCTTAAGGATCTGCAGGACAACAGAAACATATTCTTCCAGAATGTTTCCCATGAATTAAGAACTCCTTTAACCTCCATCATGGGCTATGCTGAAGGAATAAAATATGGAGTTTTTGAAGGAAAGGAAGCCGGGGAAGTCATCTTAAAGGAAAGTGAAAAGCTTGAAAAGCTTGTTGAAGATATACTCTACCTTTCAAGGATAGAATCCACGGATACTCCACATGGACAGAAAAATGAAGTCAAGCTTTCAGACATACTTTTGGAGTCCTCAAGTAACCTTACAAATGAAGCAGCAGTTGAAAACAAGAAGATAAACTGCTCCTATGCACAAGATCCAATCCTTTATTTAAACAGCGAGGAATTGGTAAGAGCAGTATCAAATCTATTAAGCAATGGGTTAAGATATGCAAAGAGCAATGTTACCCTTTTAGGTAAGACAGAAGGTTCAAATCTCATTATAGAGGTTTCTGACGATGGTCCTGGAATAGAGCCTGAGGTAATGGGAACACTCTTTGAAAGATTCTCAAAAGGAAAATCCGGCAAGCACGGCATAGGCTTATCCATAACAAAGGCCACTGCAGAAAAGTATGGTGGCACTGTCAATGCTGTGAATACCGTCAATGGAGCTAAATTCACCATAACCATACCAATGGATAAGGTAACGAAGCCCTAAAGCACCTGAAGTTTAATTTAAACAGACTTTTACTAAAAAAGTATTTGAGGTAAAAGTCTGTTTTCAATTTACACCCATTTACTGTTATTATTAATAGTAAGAAAAGAAGTTGAACAAAAAGGCTATTAAAAAGGCTGTAAAAAAGGCAGAAGAAAGACAACAAAAAAAGGTAAGGAGATAAAATGGAGCTTTCAGACAGGGTTTTAAAATATGTGAGAAAACATAATATGATAGCTGACGGAAGTGGAATACTGATTGCACTATCCGGCGGTGCTGACTCCATCTGTCTTGCTTTGATTTTAAAGGATCTTCAGGAAAGCCTTGATCTTAAGCTCATGGCCTGCCATATAAACCACTCTCTAAGGGGAGAGGAGGCAGACGGGGATGAGGACTTTTCAAGGGATTTTTGTGAAGTAAACAGTATCCCTTTTATATCTGTAAGAGTTGATGTCAATTCCTATGCAGAGGACAATAAAATCGGCACTGAAGAGGCTGCAAGGCTTTTAAGATATGAGACCTTTGACAGGGTATCAGCTGAATATGGCTTGGATTACACAGCACTGGCACATAACAAGAATGACCAGGCTGAAACTATTCTGTTCAGGTTTTTAAGAGGTTCCTCATCAAAGGGATTATCCGGTATGAAGCCCAAGAGGGATGATAAATACATTAGACCCTTACTTGATACAACAAGACAGGAGATTGAAGAGTATCTTGAGTCTAAGGGACAGACCTTCAGAACTGACTCTACAAACTTAACTCCTGATTTTACAAGAAATAAAATAAGACTTGAGCTTATACCACTACTTGAGCGGGATTATAACCCTGATATTATAAATACTCTGACTGAAACCGGTGAGCTTATGACCATGGACTCGGAGTACTTGGATAAAAAAGCCCTGGAGCTTTTAGAAAGCAACAGCCTTTTAAAGAAGGACAGGATAGTAATTGGCGGGAAGCTGTTTAAAGAGGATCAAGCCATAACCTCCAGGGCGGTTTTAATGGCATATGGTAAAGTAAAGGGCTATACCACCGATATTTCTAAAATACATATTGAAGATATTTTAAAGCTTGCAGAGGGAGAAACCGGAAAGAGTCTTGATATCCCGGGAGGAGTTACAGTTGAAAATTCCTATGGTGATATTTCCTTGATAGACAAGGATAAAACAGAATGCAATGCTGAAGAATATTCTTCTGAGCTTAAAATAAATGTCACTGGTATTAAACACGAATCCTTCACCTTCGGAGAATATACTGTTACTGTCAATAATGAACCCGAAAATGAGAGTAAAGAACATATTTCCGGGAAAGATGGTAATAAAAAGAAGGACAGTATAAATTTCAACCTGGATTTAAGAAAGGTCGGGGATAATTTAATACTAAGGACCAGAAGGTCTGGAGATAAGATCAGACTGAAGGGTATAAGCGGCAGAAAGAGTGTCAAGAGCCTGTTTATAGATAAGAAGATTCCAAGGGATGAGAGGGAAAAGATTCTTGTCATTACAAATGGAATAGGAGAATTGGTTTATATTTATCCGGATATTCACTCCATTGACTTTAGATGTGATGAGGATACTGATAAAATAATAGGGATAGAAATTGTACGGAATAGTAATATATAAAACAGATGAAAATGCATATGGATGGAGAAGCTAATGGATAGGGATATTAAAGAGATACTTTTCAGTGAAGAAGAGCTGTTAGACAAGGCTCATGAAATGGGAGCAGTAATCAGTAAGGAATATGATGGAAGAAACGTGGTCATGGTAGGAATCCTTAAGGGTTGCTTCATGTTCATGTCAGACCTTTTAAAGAATATAACAATACCCATAGAGGTTGAGTTCATGGCTGTTTCCTCCTATGGAATGAGCAGTGAATCCTCGGGTGTTGTAAGGATATTAAAGGACTTGGATACTGATATTGAGAACAAGGATGTTCTAATAGTTGAGGATATTATAGACTCAGGTACTACCCTTGCATATCTTGTGGACTACTTGAAGGCGAGAAAGGCAAGATCAGTTGAGATTTGCTGTTTATTGGACAAGCCTGCAAGAAGAAAGGTTGAGCTTAAAATTAAGCATGTTGGTTTTGTCATTCCGGATGAATTTATAATCGGATACGGCATAGACTATGCAGAAAGATACAGAAACCTGCCTTATGTGGCTTCACTGAAGGAAGAGGTTTATACAAAGAAAGCAGATAAAAAGGAGGGGAATGATGAATAACAAGCAGCAGCTGCCGGCATCCAGGCTGACAGTATTCTCAATTATAATGCTGATTGCCATTGCGGTGATCTATATGTTCTCAGGTCCTCAGAAAAATGTGGTTACCTTTGATAAGTTTTTAAGTGATATGGATTCAGGTGTTGTAACAAGTGTAAAAGCTCTCCCTGATCCATCTGGAGTTACAATCCTATCCGGTGTAAATGGAAATGTACAGGAAATGGCCGTAGTTTATAACAATGAGTTCTTAGCTAAGACTACCTTGACTCCTGCACTTAAGGAAAAGATACAAATGCAGGTTCCAAAGTCAGGCAGTACCTTTGATGGTATAGCACCGATTTTCTCCATGCTATTGACCATTGGGCTCCTTGCATTTGTGTTTAATACACTTATGAAAAACAATAATGCAGGACCAAAATCGGCCATGAACTTTGGAAAGAGCAAGGCTCGTTTAATTAACCCGGATTCAAAGAAGGTGACATTTGCTGATGTTGCCGGTGCAACAGAGGAAAAATATGAGCTCATGGAGGTTGTGGACTTTTTAAAGAACCCAGGTAAGTACCAGACACTTGGAGCTAAAATTCCAAAGGGAATACTGATGGTTGGTCACCCGGGTACCGGTAAGACCCTCCTTGCAAGGGCAGTTGCCGGAGAGGCTGGAGTTCCTTTCTATATAATTTCAGGATCCGACTTTGTTGAAATGTTCGTCGGTGTCGGAGCCTCAAGAGTAAGGGATCTGTTTGAGCAGGCTAAAAAATCAGCACCTTCAATAGTGTTCTTGGATGAGATAGATGCAGTGGGCAGACAAAGAGGCACTGGCTTTGGCGGTGGTCATGATGAAAGAGAGCAGACTTTAAACCAGCTTCTGGTTGAAATGGATGGCTTTGAAGAGAATGAGGGCATTGTTGTCATGGCGGCGACAAACAGGGCAGACGTATTAGACCCGGCTTTACTTCGTCCGGGAAGGTTTGACAGGCAGATATACATAGACGTGCCAGATTCAAAGGGAAGAGAAGAGATCTTGAAGCTACATGTCAGAAACAAGCCTGTGGGTGATGATGTCAATTTATCCATAATTGCTAAAACCACTTCCGGATTTACCGGAGCTGAACTTGAGAATCTTACAAATGAAGCAGCACTTTTAGCTGCAAGAAACAGCAAGAAGTTTATTACCATGTCCGATTTTGAAGAGGCAAGGACAAAGGTACAGCTGGGACCTGAGAAAAAATCCAGGGTACAGACTGAAAAGACCAGACTACTTACAGCCTATCATGAGGCGGGACATGCCATTGTTGCAAGAAGTCTTCCGGGGATTGACCCTGTAACAGAGGTTTCAATCATACCAAGGGGAGCAGCAGGTGGATACACAATGCATCTTCCAATGGAGGATACGGTATACATCGGTAAAAACGATCTTTTGGATCAGCTGTCTGTTTTGTACGGCGGCAGATGCTCAGAGAAATTGATTTTGAATGATATTTCCACTGGAGCAAAGAGCGATATTGACAGAGCTTCCAAAATTGCAAGGGCCATGGTTGTAGACTATGGTATGAGCGATATCATTGGAAACTTGAGCTTTGGTTCAGGGGATGAGGTATTCTTAGGCAGAGACATGGGTAAAACCAAGATGTACTCCAACCAGATGGGAGATCTCATAGACAAGGAAGTCAAAGATATTGTTGATGCAGCTTATAAGAGGGCAGAAGATATCTTAAAGGACAAGATGGATACACTTCACCTTGTGGCAAGAACTCTTTTGGACAAGGAATCAATTCAGGCCTATGAGTTTGAATCGCTTTATACCACAGGTAAGCTGCCTGAGCCTTTAAGTGAGATTGAGGTCAGGGAAGCAAATGATAAAATCCTCAGGGATTATACAGAAAGAAAGAATAAAGATACGATTCAGATTTTGAACTTACATACTACTGAATCTCAAGCATAATTTGAAATGGAATCCGTAATTTTTTGCATAATTATTACGGATTCCATTTTATCAATTAGACTTTGTAAACAAATGATGAAGATTATTGAAAGTAAAACAGTTATTGTTGAGTAGAAAGTGAAACAAATGTAAACTAATAGTATATGGTTAAAAATCAGAGGAGGCGATATTGAAAAATGTTGACCGGGTTGACAGGCTATTCTGAATCCACGGTTACAGAGAAGGACACGGCACAATTCCTTGGCTCAGGTAATCTTCCGGTGTATGGAACTCCGGCTATGATTGCTTTTATTGAGTTAACTGCATGTGAATCCATTTCTGGTCACCTCAATGAGGGCGAGACTACTGTGGGAATAAGAATTGATGCACAGCACCTCAAGGCAAGTAAAGTAGGAACAAAGCTTGTCTGTAAGACAGTCGTAACAAACGATGACGGAAAAGTTGTGGATTTTGAAGCAACAGTTTATGCAGATGATGAGCTGATTGGATCGGCAAATCATAAAAGGGCAAGGGTCAAGTCAGAGAAATTTCTGGCAAGACTTGGAATTAGTAAGTAACAAAAAATAAT
>JASDTM010000156.1:0-1189 GCA_041891535.1 Clostridiaceae bacterium | reverse complement strand
ATTGTCCTCTATCAGGCTGTCAGAAGGATTTTTGGATGGCAAATTTAATGTAAAAACAAATGTAAAAAGAACTTAAAATTGCCGGCATTTTCAAAAATATAAAAAAAATAAAAAATCAAGTGCCCGTCGAAAATCAAAAAATAATATAAATTATAGGACACGGAGGAGTATATGTTAACAGATATCCAGATCGCACAGCAAACCAAGATGGAACCAATCAAGGACGTAGCAGCTAAGGTAGGCCTGACAGAAGATGACTTAGAATTTTATGGTAAGTATAAGGCTAAGATCTCAAGTGCAACTATTGAAAGATTAAAGGACAAGGAAGATGGAAAGCTTATCCTTGTAACAGCAATCAACCCTACACCGGCAGGTGAAGGAAAATCAACAGTTACAGTAGGACTCGGACAGGCTCTTAACAGAATCGGAAAGAAAACTGTCATAGCATTACGTGAACCATCACTTGGACCAGTATTCGGTGTTAAGGGTGGAGCAGCAGGAGGCGGATACTCACAGGTCGTTCCTATGGAAGATATCAACCTTCACTTCACAGGTGACTTCCACGCTATAACCTCAGCAAACAACCTAATCTGTGCACTTATAGACAACCACATCAACAGTGGAAATGCATTAAGAATTGATGCAAGAAGAATTACTTTCAAAAGAGTAATGGACATGAACGACAGAGCATTGAGAGATGTTGTTATTGGTCTTGGCGGAAAAGCAAACGGCTTTGTAAGACAGGACGGATTCATGATCACAGTTGCATCTGAAATCATGGCAATCCTTTGCTTATCACATGACTTAGAAGACTTGAAGAACAAGGTTGGAGATATCGTTGTTGGATATAACCTTGATGGAAAGCCAGTTTATGCAAGAGAACTAAAGGCAGAGGGAGCAGTTGCACTTCTTATGAAGGATGCAATAAAGCCTAACATGGTTCAGACACTTGAAAACACTCCGGCAATCATCCACGGCGGACCTTTCGCTAACATCGCTCACGGATGTAACTCAATAGTTGCAACTCAGACAGCTTTAAAGCTTGGTGAGTATGTTGTTACTGAGGCAGGCTTCGGCGCTGACCTTGGAGCTGAGAAGTTCCTGGATATCAAGTGCAGACTTGGTAACTTGAAGCCATCAGCAGTTGTTCTTGTTTCAACAATAAGAGCATTAAAGCACCACGGTGGAG
>JASDTM010000155.1:7729-9533 GCA_041891535.1 Clostridiaceae bacterium | reverse complement strand
GACGCTAGCCTCTCACGCTGGAATCAGGAGTTCGATTCTCCTTGGGGTCACCATATAAGTAGACTGGAAGCTTTCATCATTGGATGGAAGCTTCTTTTTACAATTTATTGTAATTAACCTCCCCATCTCATAGAACTCTTCCCTATTTATTTACTACATAATGCTTTTCATATATACATTAGACTGATTATGTCCAATTCTTTATAAGTTTAAAGACAGTGACAATTTTCTATTAAATTTCTTAACAAATACATACAGCACCTTGGTTGTTTTTTATAATAATCAATAGAAGATTAATAATTTTCGGAGGTAATAACATATGGCAAAGAATGTACATGTTACACCTTTTACCGGTGGTGGATGGCAGGTCAAAGTGGGCGGAGAACCTGAAGCAAGAAAGGTTACAGAAACTAAAGAAGAAGCAGTTGTTGCTGGAAGAGAACTTGCAAAGGAAATGAAAACAGAGCTCGTTATTCATGGGAAAAACGGAGTCATCCAAACAAAGGACAGCTACGGCAATGATCCTAGAGGAAACGGTTAAAAGATAAAAAGTGGTAATTCTAAAAAAATAAATCCTTCATCTTAGATGAAGGATTTATTTTTTATTCTATTTGTCAAACATCAATTTTCCGATAACGGATGTTAATCATTGTGTTTGGTCTGGTCTATGTACTTTTTCAAGAATTCCTTTGTTCTTTGATGTTTAGGGTTAGTGAATAAAATCTCAGGGGATTCATTTTCTACAATTGCACCCTTATCCATGAATATGACTCTGTCTGATACATCTCTTGCAAAGCCCATCTCATGGGTAACAACTATCATTGTAAGGCCTGAATATGCCAAATCCTTCATAACCAATAAAACTTCACCAACAAGCTCTGGATCCAACGCAGAAGTAGGTTCATCAAATAGCATGATTTCTGGTTTCATTGCAAGTGCTCTTGCTATTGCAACCCTCTGCTTTTGTCCGCCGGATAGCTTTGAAGGATACTGGTCCCTTTTTTCAAGCAAGCCTACCTTACGGAGAAGTTCTTCTGCTTCAGGGATAATTTCAGATTTAGGAATATTTTTAACTGTGATTGGCGCTTCAATGACATTTTCCAAAACAGTCATATTCGGGAAAAGGTTGAAGTTTTGGAATACCATTCCCACCTTACTGATTGCACTTTTAACAGATGCCTTATTGCCGGGAATGAGTTCCTGCCCATCAATGAATATCTGTCCTGAAGTTGGAGTCTCCAAATTATTCAAGCATCTTAAAAGTGTACTCTTTCCTGAGCCTGATGCTCCAATTATACAAACAGCTTCATTCCTTTGAACTGAAAAATTCAAGTTTTCAAAAACTGTAAGATCTTCAAATCTCTTTGTAAGATCAACTACTTCTACTATATTAGGATTGTCTTTATAATCTGCCATGGTCCCCTCCTAATAAACTGACATTTTCTTTTCGAGTCTATCGAAAACAGAAGTCAGAACTGTTGTCATTGCCAAATAGAGTGTGGCTGCAACTGCATATGCAGGTAACTGCTTGAAGGTTGCAGAAGATACCTCGTAGGTAAGCTTTAGGATCTCTGTCATAGTAATTGCCGCAACTAAAGAAGTATCCTTTAAAAGCGTGATAAATTCATTTCCAACTGATGGCATTATGATTCTGACTGTCTGAGGTATAACTACTCTTTTCATAGTCTGGCCAAAGGACATTCCAAGTGCATGTGCCGCTTCAAACTGACCCTTGTCAACTGCCTGGATTCCACCTCTTATAATTTCAGCCATTGCTGCAGTCGTAAAAACGGTAAAACTAACT
>JASDTM010000155.1:0-7719 GCA_041891535.1 Clostridiaceae bacterium | reverse complement strand
CATATATGCACCAATATTCAGTGAAAGACCAATACTTGCTGCCATAAGTGGCGATAGGTTAATACCGGCACTTGGCAGTCCAAAATATAGGAAGTACAGCTGAACCATCATTGGAGTTCCTCTAAAAACCCAGGTATAGAAGGATGCTATACCCTTAAAAATCTCATTTTTTGAAATTTTCATCAATGCCATCAAAATACCGATGGCAGTTCCGAATCCAATTCCTATAACAGTCAGAAGGAGCGACATAGGCGCTCCACTGAGTATTCTAGGAAATACTGCTACATAATCATTAAAAAATTGTATCAATTTTTCCTCCTATTAAGTTCAATCTGCAATTACTTTTTGTAGATATCTTTACCGAACCATTTCATTGAAAGCTCAGTCATGGTTCCGTCTTTCAGCATTTCGTCTAAAATCTTGTCAATCTCTGCTTTAAGCTGAGGGGAGTTCATAGGGATTGCAATACCTACAGGACCTGCTTCAGCAAGTTCATCTAACATAACATAGCTGGCTGCATCAACCTTCATGTAGTATGCACCAACAACGTTATCTGTGATGACAGCGTCAACTCTACCAGCCTTAAGGTCTAAAAGACCATCAGCGATCTTGATATATTTCTTGACTTCCTTGTACTTCTTATCTTTGACATAATCTTCTGAAGTAGAACCCTGCTGAATTCCGATTACCTTGTCTGATAAGTCTGCGAAGCTCTTTATGGCTGTGTTTCCTGACTTAACAATAACTGAAAGACCAACAGCGTCGATATATGGCTTACTGAAAAGAACAATCTTTTCTCTTTCTGCAGTAATGTTCATTGTTGCTGCTATGACATCAAATCTGTCTGCTGAAAGACCTTCAGTGATTCCAGCAAAGTCTGTGGTGATGATTTCCATTTTGGCACCAAGCTTTTCTGCTATATGGTTTACCATTTCAATATCGAAACCAATTTTATTTCCCTTTTCATCAGTGAATTCCATTGGTGGATATGTTGCTTCTGTGCCTAATCTCAATACTTTCGTGCTCTTTACCTTTTCCAGTCTGTCTGCGTTTGTATTCGCTTTTGGTGTACAAGCAGTAACTCCAGCTACCATAACTGTAAGTGTCAAAGCTGCAATAATTTTCTTCATGTTTTTGACCAATGTAATCACTCCTGTATAAATATACTTTAATAGATGTATTATTTCCCTTTTCTTTTTTCTAAAGTATAATACATCACAAAATATTTGCAATACACCAATGTATATTTATCCAAATAATTTATGTAACCCATTAAAATACTCAAATTCTTATCATTTGAATCCCATTAATCATTAATGTATCAGTTTTATGCAAAAGTCATGGAACCATTGATACCTTAATGGTTTTATCAATATATTATGGATAAAAAAAAGCGGATGTTTCCATCCGCCGAAGGTAAGTATTTGCATCAATTTATTACGATTATTTCTACAGTTTCAGAATTCCCATCTGAGTCAGGAATAGAACTGCCATCATTATTGGTACAAGTACCATCATTGATAGTTTCCAGAATGACTGTAATGAGAAGGTTGATCCCTTCTTGATCTCTGCGATTGGAGCTTCATATCCCCAAGCAAAGGTGTAGAACAAGGACATCAATAATCCACCTAGTGGAAGCATTATGTTACTTGTTAAATAATCTAGTGTGTCGAATAATCCCATGTTAGGAAGGAATTTCATATCCCAAACGCCTAGTGATAAGGATGCGCCGATACCAATTACCCAACAAACTGTTGCGAAGAAGAATACTGCTTTCTTTCTTGTCCAGCCCTTTGAGTCAACAACCCATGCAACTGGAACTTCCAGTAGGGAAATTGAGCTTGTAACTGCTGCGAAGAATACCAATACGAAGAACATCAATCCAAAGATTCCGCCTAATGGCATTGAATCAAATATCTTAGGAAGTGTTATGAAGAGTAGCTTAGGGCCTGCATCAAGGTCCATACCAAATGCTACAACTGCTGGAACTATTGCCAAACCTGCTAATAAAGCAGCCAGTGTATCAAGTGCTGGTATAGTCAAAGCATTTTCCTGAAGGTCTTCAGTTCCGTTTAAGTATGATCCGTATGTAACCAGAGTACCCATACCCAAAGATAAGGAGAAGAATACCTGGCCCATGGCCTTCACAACAACATCTAAACTGAAGTTCGCAAAATTAGGTTTCAAATAATATGCAACACCTGCGCCTGCGCCTGGAAGTGTCAATACACGAACAACCAATATTATTAAGAACAAGAACAACAATGGCATCATTATTTTGGATGCTTTTTCAATACCGCCTGAGATACCACCTAAAACTATTAGCAATGTGGCAATCATGAACAGTGCATGCCAGAATATTGGTTCGCCGACTGATCCTGAGAATGTTCCGAAGAATGCACCTGGATCGCCTTTAACGCCGCCTGTTAGGAATGTGAAGATATACTTCAATACCCAACCACCAACAACCGAGTAGAATGATAAAATCATGAATGCAGATAGAACACCAAGCGCTCCAAGGAATCCCCATTTCTTATTGAGCTTTCTGTAAGCACTATACTGCTCCAAACGTGTGGATCTACCAATGGTCAATTCACCAAGCATCATAGTAAATCCGAGTAATACGACGATTGCCAAGTATACAACAACGAATAGTCCGCCGCCAAACTTAGCTGCCAGATAAGGGAATTTCCACAAGTTTCCAAGACCGATTGCAGATCCTGCAGCAGCCATCAGGAATCCAAATTTGGAACCCCACCCACCTCTTTCTTCAACTTTGTTTTCCATAATTTCCTCCCTGTTAAACAAGAATAAATAGTAGTTCCCCTAAATTATAATCAAAATTATGAATATCTGTGAACGATTTCATTCAAATGCAACAGGCATTGCCTTTTTTATCTTAATAGTGGGTTTTTATTGCTAAACTATAATTTCCAATGATTTTTAATGTCACCTTTTTGATACTTTTTCACATTGTTAAATCTGAATGCAAATACTGAGATATTATAAATCATTTATGCAGTTTATTGATAACCTGATGAATATTTGTTGTATGCCTGAAATTACACAAATAATTTTGGTAAAACGAGTTACCTTTTTTTAATATCATAAATACTGCACTTTTAATGCGAAAAAGATGATTTATTGATTTTTTATGACATCAGTCTGTTATTGCGTATAAGCAAATATAAAACATCTACTTGTTAAATAGATTGTCATAAGTTCAAATTGTTTGTTAATATTTATACTTAGCTTATACCAAGCGATTTCCGAGCCTCTTTGATCATAAATATTGCTTTCCGAACATAATCAAGTGTTTACCTAACATGGATTTTATGTTTTTCAACATACTGTTTAACTATTTTCATTTTCATCCATTTTTGTGGTAAAAAACAACATTTTGTCATAATCCAACTTAAATTCAATGCTTAAATACCATTGCTTCATTAAGCAATCTTTAAAACAATATATTGTACAAATTCTATTTGTCACTGCATAAATTCAAAAAAATAAGGTCAGAAACAAGCTGTAAAAACCTGTTTCTGACCTTAATATTTACTTTCAAATATGAATTACAGTTTTATGATGTTTAACTGAGTCAGGAACAATACGATCATTGAAATTGGAACAAGGAACATCATTGAGAATTTCCAGAAGGTTCCAAGACTGAATTTTGATCCTTTTCTGATTTCAGCAAATGCATTGTCGTATCCCCAGATGAAGGTTATGAACAGTGACATCATGAATCCACCAAGAGGAAGCATTATGTTACTTGTTACATAATCCAAGGTATCAAACAGACCCATTCCAGGAAGGAATTTCATATCCCAGACACCTAGTGATAATGAAGCGCCAATTCCAATTATCCAACAAATTATTGCAAAGAAGATAACGGATTTCTTTCTGCTCCAACCCTTTGAGTCAACTGTCCAAGCAACCGGTACTTCAAGTAGTGATATTGAGCTTGTAACAGCTGCAAACAGTACTAATACGAAGAACAACAATGCGAATACTCCGCCAAAAGGCATAGATTCGAATATCTTAGGCAGGGTTATGAAAAGAAGCTTAGGACCTGCGTCCAAATCCAATCCAAATGCAACAACTGCCGGAACTATAGCAAGTCCTGCAAGTAATGCAGCAAGTGTATCAAGTAAAGGAATCGTCAAGGCATTTTCCTGAAGATCCTCATCACCCTTCAGGTATGAACCGTAGGTTACCAGTGTTCCCATACCAAGGGATAATGAGAAGAATACTTGACCTGTGGCTCGAACCACAACATCCAAATTAAATTTGGAAAAATCAGGCTTTAAGTAGTAAGCAACACCTTCCATTGCTCCTGGAAGAGTAAGTACTCTTACAACCATGATGATAAGGAATACGAAAAGCAATGGCATAAGTATTTTAGAAGCTTTTTCTATACCACCTGAGATTCCACCCATAACTATAATCAAAGTTATACCCATAAACAGTGCGTGCCAGATTATTGGTTCTACTGGTGAACTCATGAAGTTTCCGAAGAATGCTCCAGTATCACCTGCAATTCCGCCAGTCAGATAAGTAACGATATACTTTAGTATCCAACCACCAACAACTGAATAAAATGAAAGAATCAGGAATGCTGATAAAATTCCCATGAAGCCAAGGAAGCCCCACTTCTTATTAAGCTTTTTATAAGCACTGTATTGCTCAAGCTTTGTTGCACGTCCGATAGTCAACTCACCAAGCATCATAGTAAAGCCCAGAAGCACAATTAATACAAGATAAACAAGTACAAACAGTCCTCCTCCAAACTGTGCTGCAAGATACGGGAATTTCCAAAGATTTCCCAATCCGATGGCAGATCCGGCAGCCGCCATCAAGAATCCAAATTTGGATCCCCAATTTTCTCTTTTCTGAATGTTGTTTTCCATTTTTACCCCCAATAAAAATAAGTAGTTCACGTTAATTATAAGTAAAAATTGTTCACATGTGTTCGTTTTCATTCAAATGCAACCTTAAATCAATATAATTATCAAATTTCAACCATATTATTCCTATATTTATGATATGAATAAAAGAACCACATTCATCCTTGATAAATTTCCACTTTGTTAAACAAGTGATGATATTTTACACTTAATTATATTTTTTATTGCTTTTACATCATATATCATACTAATTTTCATAATTTAACGATGAAAAATCAAAATATACAACTCCTTTAATTCTGCCATATCAATAATTATTAGTTATCAATGCTAATCATCTCATAACATATGGAAGTTTTCATTAAGCATCTCTCAATTTCTGTAAGCAATACTGAACATTCTATACCGTTCTGATCATTAATAAATCACAAATAATCTTGTTAATCCATTAACTATCAGCCATCTAAGCCATTCCCCAATATTTCACTCGAATTTATCTTTTCTTTTTTTCTAAACTTATGTTGCTTTAAAATGTATCAAATTGGTTACAATATATTCCCTTTGATAGATATTCCCAATAACCCTAATGACTTTATTTTCCATGTTATATCAATACATTTTCTTTCAGATTAGAGACTAATAAATTATTGATAGTCCTGATATTCATAGAAAACTTTAAAATTATCATTAACCATTTAGATTAAGCCTTGTTTTCTAAATATTTATTTAGAGTAATTCAGATAGTTGTTACTGCTTTTTGAAATTTTCCTTTCGTCAGCACGCAAACTAAATTTCGGACTAAAAAAACAGCACCCATTCAGGGTGCCATTATTGATTGTTCAAAGTATTTTAATTTTTAGGTTTATTAGTCTACTACTGCTACAGCTTCTATTTCCAGGATTGCTCCCTTTGGAAGCCCGGCAACAGCTATTGCAGACCTTGCAGGACAGTTTTCTTTGAAATACTCTGCATAGACACCGTTCATATCAGCGAAATTAGCCATGTCAGTCAGAAATACTAGAGTTTTTACCACATTATCCATTGATGATCCTGCCTCTTCCAGGATAGCCTTGAGGTTATCAAGACATGCCCTTGTAGCTTCCTTGATGTCAGTCATCAGTTCACCATCTTTTAGTGGTAGTTGTCCTGAAACGAAAATAAGATTTCCTGCCTTGTTACAGTGTGAGTAAGGTCCAATTGCTGCCGGTGCATTCTTAGCTATTATAGCTTCCTTTTTCATTTTTTCATCCTCCGTAAAATTATATTTCTTTTCTTCCTTCCATTGCCTTCATCAAAGTAACTTCATCAGCATAATCCAGGTCTCCCCCAACAGGCATACCTGAAGCTATTCTTGTTACCTTGACATCAAGTGGCTTTAACACCCTTGAAATATACATTGCCGTTGCCTCCCCTTCAATAGTGGGGTTTGTAGCGACAATAACCTCTTTGATATCAGTACCCATTCTTGCAACCAGTTCTCTTATCCTGATGTCTCCAGGACCTCTGCCCTGCATCGGGGATATATTGCCATGAAGTACATGATATACTCCGTTATAGTCCTTAATCTTTTCAATGCTCATGATATCCTTGGGCTGCTCAACAACACATATGGTGCCTTGATCCCTTGAAGGATTGGAGCATACACTGCATGGGTCCTTTTCAGTAAAATTTCCACATTGGGAACAAAACTTCAAGGTTCCCCTGGCTTTAATCAAAGCCTCTGCAAATTCCGTAACCTCTTCTTGCGGAAGATTCAATACATACAAAGTCAACCTTTGAGCTGTTTTATACCCTATACCCGGAAGCTTTGCAAATTCATCTATTAACTTCTCAATTGAAACCGGGTAAAAATCCATTCTTAGAACATTCCCGGGATATTCATCCCACCGGTCATTTTACTCATGGAATCCTGAGCTTCATCATCTGCAGCCTTCATTGCAGCATTTACAGCCAATACGATGAGGTCCTGAAGCATTTCAATATCGTCTGGATCAACAATTGATGCATCCAATGTTATGCTTTTAACTTCTTTTTTACCTGTTACTACAGCCTTTACAGCTGAACCGCCAGCTGAAGCCTCATATTCCTTATTTTGAAGCTCTTTTTGCATTTCTTCCATTTGCTTTTGAGCTTTTTGCACCTGTTTTAAAAGGTTGTTCATATTCCCACCGCCTGGGAATCCACCTCCGAATCCTTTTGCCATCCTAATTCCTCCGTTATTTTTATCTAATTGATTATATCATAATCTTTTTTCAAACCTGTTACACAATATCTATATCAGAAAATTGCATATCCAAAATTGTCTTTTCAAGATCATTTCCCCTATCTTCATTTGAAGACTCATCCACAACAAGCTTAATAGATACCTTTTCCCCGACTATCATTGATACAGTGTCGTTTAAAACTGATTTGAACAACTGCTTTTCCAATCTTTTCTTGTTATGGCTGTAGTTTTCAGGAAACTCTATTGTAATAACACCTTTTTCAACCTTAGAAACATTTCCTTCAAACAATGAAGCTCTTATTACCATTTGTCTCTTTGCCCTTAAAGCTTCCAATACCTCGTTCCAGGATGCTTTGACACTTTCCAGAGTCAGCTTGGAATTTGGGTTGAGTTCAAAGGCTTCCTTGACATGCTCCTCCATTTGAATCTCATCGCTGGATGCTATTGGTGCACGGGTCTTTTTAGGGACAGAAGTCTCCCTCCCCCCTTGAGACCTTGGCTGGTCAGCATCACCAGAACTTACCATAAGCTTTCCACTTTTAATCATAATATCCAATGCAGTCATCCTGGATACAACAGAGACCCTTC
>JASDTM010000154.1:0-9590 GCA_041891535.1 Clostridiaceae bacterium | reverse complement strand
AAGTGAATGATAGAATCATCAAGAACCAAAAAAATTCAGCAAGAACTAAGATCTATGATACTGATTGACGAAGATTTCAAACCAGGAGATAAATTACCAAATGAGAATGAGCTTGCTCAGAAATTTGATGTTTCAAGACCAGTTATAAGAGAAGCAATAAAAGCTCTTGAAGCTCAGGGTGTTCTGATAGCAAAACATGGCAGTGGTACATACGTTTCTGAGTATCCTGGCTTTTCAAATGATCCATTAGGGTTTTCTGATATCCAGGACAAAACAAAACTGTTGGAGAACTGGTATGAAGCTAGGAAAGCTTTAGAATCAGAAGTAGTGAGGATGGTAGTAAAAAATGCTACAGATGAGGATTTAGATGTAATAAAGTATTGGGTCGAAAAAATAGAATTATCAATACAATATGGTGATAAGGAATTTTTGAAAACTGATAGGAAATTTCATATTGCATTAGCTAATGCCACCCATAATCCAATTATGGAGAGATTGATGATTGTTTTAATGCAATCATTTTACTACAGCGTTGCAGATAGTTTAGAAGTTAAGTGGTACTATTCGGCAATGGAGAACGCTCTAAAACATCATCGTAGAATTTTACAATCTTTGATGGAAAGGGATGAAGTAGGTGCTATATTAGCTATGAGGTCTCATATGGTTCAAGCGACAACTGATTTATTATCTACAAAGTAATATAATTAATAAATACTTTTTAAAGGTGGCAGAGGGTGAACCGCCACCTTTAATTCTATGTTTTGTATATGATACATTTAACTAACTTTTTCAGTAGTAAGTTTATTAATGTTTCCTTTGTCATATTTTTTCTTTATGTTTCTAGCAAGTGGAATGATGAATGACAACACGCCAAAAATTATCAAGCCGGCTGCTATTGGACTTGAGAAGAATATTCCCCAGCTTCCACTGGACATAACCATCGATCTTCTAAATTCATTTTCAGCAAGAGCTCCAAGGACAGATCCAATTACAATTGGTGAAGTTGGATAATCAAATTTCTCAAAGATATATCCGATAACACCGAAAATCAAAGTAATCCACACATCAAGCATGTTATTCCTAATTGCAAAGCTACCCACCATACAAAGAACTATTATTATTGGACCAAGTATATTGAAAGGCACTTTGATTATTTGGGTAAATCCCTTAATAAAAGGCTTAGCGATAAACAGGATTAGTATGTTTGCCATCATAGCGCCTGCAAAAATTGTATATACGAGAGGACCCTGTTCTTTGAATATTAGAGGACCAGGTTGAATTCCATGCAGGATGAAAGCCCCAAGCATAATAGCTGTTGTGGCACTTCCTGGAATACCGAGAGCAAGAAGAGGTATTATTGCTCCACTGGCAGCAGCGTTATGAGCGGTCTCGGGAGCAAGTACACCTTCTGGGAGACCGGTTCCGAATAGCTCCTTATGCTTGGAGGCTCTTTGTTCTTCACTATACGCCACCATCGCAGCAGTAGTTGCGCCAATTCCCGGAAGGATACCAATAATTGTACCTATAACTGATCCTCTTATTGTTGTTGGAATGAGCTTTCTCATAGTGCTGAAGCTGGGTAAGGATGTGTTTGCATTTTTCGCATTTCCAGCTTGATCCCCTCCAGTAGCCTTCGTAGTATCTCTTTCAAAACGCCTAAGTATTTCTGAAACCGCAAACAATCCAATCAGAATAGGAATAAAGTTAAATCCGCTCATCATCAGCTGTGAGCCAAATGTAAATCTGTTTATTCCTGTCATTGGATCTATACCTACTGTCATTAGGAAAAGACCTATCAAAGCTGAAATTAGAGCTTTTAATTGGTTGTCATCTCCAAGGGAAGCAATTACCGACATTGCAAGAACAGTAAGTCCGAAATATTCTGGCGGACCAAATGCCAATGCAACTTTAGCCAACTGAGGTGTGAGGAAAATCAAGAATAGTGTTCCGATTATACCTCCAATAGCAGAACCATAAACAGACAGTCCTAATGCCTCTGCAGATTTTCCTTGCTTTGTCATAGGATATCCATCCAATACTGTTGCCACCGACTCAGGAGCTCCCGGTGTTCTAAACAATATTGCTGAAATTGACCCTCCAAAAACTGCAGCACAATAGACAACAACCATAGAAAGGATTGCTGAATCCGGCTTTAGAGAGTAAGTCAGAGGAACAAGTAAAACAACCATCATTGTTCCGCTTATGCCTGGTATTGATCCACCTAAAAATCCAAGGAGGGTACCAACAATTAAAATAACCAAATTTATAGGGTTTAATAGAACATTAGAGAACCCTATTAATAATTCACTCATATTTACCTCCTAAAGTCCGAGAATTGAACTAATAGTTCTGAATATACTGATACCTTGAGGTAACGGAACCATTAACAGTACAACAAATACAAATGATATCCCATATGCGCCAACAATAGAAATAATAACATTTCTCAGATTTTTAACTTTCAAGATTAACATCATAAAGAACAAATACAGCACTGTTGCCAAGAAGAATCCTATCATGTTCATTAGAATAATAAACCCAACTATTAAACCAACGCTGGTGTATAGATTTTGGGGATAAACTATTTCTGGATCCTTCTCGACCCTAGTCTCGCCTTTTTTATTTTTGATGTATGTATATATAATATTTCCTAATTCGAGAAGAATAACTAATCCCAATAGTATTCTTGGCCAGAATGCACCACCACCCCCTGATTCAATGTTTATGGTATTGAAGGTAAATGTTACTCCGAATAAAAATATTGAGACTAATAGGATTATTACATCTAATATTAAATACAATCAGCTCACCTCTCTATTTTATATATCCGAGCTCTTTTAACACTGCCTCATATTCACTTATGTCTTTTTCAACAAACTTTGTAAAATCTTCAGAGTCAAGATAGCCAGGTCTTAGATCTAACATATTGTTCTTTTCAATTGTCTTGTAAGATTCAGAGTCCTTAGCCTTTTTAAAGGTTTCTCTCAAGTAATCGACAATCTCCTTCGGTGTTCCTGCTTTAACGAATAGTCCTCTCCATATACCATCAAGAACATTGATGCCTTTATCAACTGAAATTGGAATGTCCGGGAATCTTGCTATTTTCGCATCAGTGAATGCTAATAAAGGTCTTATAGTACCATCTTCAATAAGTTTAGCAACAGGTCCTAATTCTTCCATTTGTGCATCAATATGACCACCTAGCATTGACGATCTCATTGCACCAGCATCTTCAAACGGCACGTATTTAAACTCAACTCCCGCAGCTTTTTGTAATTTTGCTACGACAACCTGGTCAAATCCAGCTGATCCAGTACCACCAATAGTAACCTTTCCAGGATTTGCTTTGGCAAACTCTAAAAGCTCATCAAAAGTTTTAAATTTACTATCTTTATTAACCTGTAAAGAAACAGTATCATGCTGAATTCTTGCTATAGGGATATATTCTTTTAGTTCATGCGGAGTTTTTTTCATTGCTACATTTATAGAATAATTTGATCCTTCCGCCCAGATTGTATAACCATCAGCAGCTCCCTTAGCTACAGAGTCGCCTGCCAAGGCACCTGATGCACCTGCCATATTAACTACAGTTACAGGTTTTCCCATAATTTCGCTTGCTGGTTGGGCAATTGCTCTCGCGAAAACATCAGTTCCTCCACCAGCTCCCCAACCAACAGTAATTTGGACTGCTTTAGTAGGGTAATTAGTTTTATTTCCAGAGGAAGCATTAGATCCGGATGTGCACCCATTAAAAATACTCATTGACAATACTGTACAAAGTAATAATGTAACTCTTTTTTTCATTTTTTCCCTCTCCATAGTTTCAATTCATGAAACTTATTATTTTTCAGCCATAGCTTGGATTAATCTTGCAGTTCTTGGAACATTAACTATTCCACAGAAACATTGAGTAGCAATCTTTTTAGCGGCTTCAGTTGATGTCGTTTTTCCTTTTTGAACATCTTCTGCTAGTTTTTTTATCAGATTGAATGAAATCATCCCATGCCCACACATTGTGGCAACTTCTAGAACATCTTTGTTTGGTAGCCTGTCAGTGTTTCCCCAAACACCAAGAGAATTTTCAACAGTATGCATCGTAAGATCATTTTTCTGGCAGCATTCATCAATTTCGTGAATTATTCCAGATACAACAATTGAAAGACCAGTATCTTTTTCTTTTAGTTCTTTTAGAACTTTAGTGACTGTTTCTTCATCGTTGAAAACTGCATGGACTATTGAATTATCTTTCCAACCATCTTCTATTGTTTGAAGCCCTGGCTTAAAGCTGTTACCAGTTTTCATATCACCAAAATTGTTTGGATTATACTTTTTAACAATGTCAAAGAATTCCCCGAATTTTGGAGCCATCCCCTTTGCATTTACTGTTTGAGCAGCAATTGCAAATACAACAAAATCATCTTTCAAGCTTTCTTTATTTCCAGCTCTATGTAATGTATGTGTCATTTTAGTCCCCCTTTAGTGGTCTTCCAAGACCAACGTTTACCTTTCCATTAATGTATGCATCGTATCCAGCTTCTTTAGCCCATGCTTCAGTTAAAGATTTTCCATTTACATCTGTTCTCGCACATAAATCAAGGCTAAACACTGTATCAAGTTCTTTAGATACCTCTTTTATTCTTTTTAGGATTGGAACAACCATGTCATCCTTTACACTGAATTCAACAATCGCAGATAAGGTTTTTAGGTTAATGTACTTTTTGTCAATTTCCCCAGTTTTTGTATCTACAATTAGTTTTGTAACTGGATTATGTTCTTCAAATTCAACATTAAATTCAGAAACTGCTTTAGCGACTTTTTCAACATCATAAAATCTTGTACCTGTTCCTGGTCTTCCTAATTCAATCGCGATTCCAGCATAACCACGCTTGAATCTTCCAGTAACTTCGTTAGTTTTCATTTCCTCTGTTCCTCTTCCAGGTACGCCTGTTTTTGGATGAGTAATTAGTGGGTTACTGAACTGTTTTCTTAGAACCCTTAACTCATCTAAATCCCCCTCTTTGAATGCGTTTGTCGGACAACCGCTGTTTTTTAGACAAATACTGCATTCAACACATTCGTCTAAAATAATTTTACACTGCCCATCTTTGTATTCAATGCACCCCATTGGGCAGTAAGGTATGCATGTTTTGCAACCTATACATAGATCCTTGTCGATTAACATATTAAACCTCCGTAAATGTTTACTTTAGTTCGATTATATTAATTGAAAACTTTCTAAACAATTTTTGAAATTAAATTAAATTATGTTATAAACTTAACATTCAAAACCAGCATAAAAGAATTATATTTACCCTGAACTTTATTTACAAAACCTTGTAAATAAAGCCATAGAGGCTATACTAAAGAAAATATCATTTGTAAACAAATACTATTTGAGGAGATTCCGTGGGAAAAAAATCATTACAAAAATCAATATTAATAATGTTTATTACTCTGATTCTAATTTGTATAGTTGTTGTATTTTTCCTTTCGGCTGATACCTTAAGTAAGTATTTGACACAAAGTAAAAGCGAGTACGCTATGTCAATTGCTAAGATAATTGCAGAAAATAATGATGTTAAAGATGCATTATCAAAGGGAGATCCAAATGGTGAGATTCAGACATTCGTAGAGAAAATTAGACTAAATACTAGCACAGAATTCATTGTAGTTATGGATATGAACAGCATTAGATATTCACATAGCAATCCTTCATTAATTGGATTAAAATTCACTGGCAATGACGAAGGGCAGGCTTTGAAGGGAGATTCATATATTTCTACTGCAGAAGGAGTATCAGGAAAGTCAATCAGAGCTTTCACACCAATAAAATATTATGGTGTTCAAATTGGAGTAGTATCAGTAGGTTTTTTTGACAACGCACTTCACAATGTTCTTGATGAACTTATTGCTCCGATGAGATTTGCAGCAACCTTGGGGTTTATAGTCAGCTTTTATGGAGCTATTATGATAACCTCACATATAAAAAAGCAAATTTTCAATCTTGAACCGCACGAAATCGCAACAGTTTTACAAGAGAGAGAGACAATTATTAACTCAATAAGAGATGGGATAATTTCAATAAATACTAATGGCAAGATAAATTTAATAAACAATGAGGCTAAGAGAATTTTAGGGGTTGAAGAGAATGTAAATCCAATTGGTGAAGACATTGAAAAGTACATACCTAATACCCGACTAAGAATAATTATGGAAAATGATACTCCAGAATTCGATAGAGAGCAGCGCATTAACGAAAAAATTATTATCACAAATAGAGTTCCTTTAAAAGTTGAAAATAAAGTAATAGGGGCTATGGCTTTTTTTAGGGATAGAACAGATCTTTATAAATTAGCCGAAGAACTAACGGGAGTTAAAGAATATGCAGGGGCACTAAGAGCAAGGTCACATGAGTTCATGAATGTTCTGCAAACAGTGGGAGGGTTAATAGAATTAGGGGAAACTGAAAAAGCATTGGAGATTATATCCCATACTTCAGAAATAGAGCAAGGCCAGATGAGCATACTTGTAAGGCAACTAAAATCACCAGAGTTAGTTGGTATTTTATTAGGGAAAATGAGTATTGCCCAAGAATCATCTATTTCCTTGAGAATTAATCCAAATTCTCATTTGGAAGAATTACCCTTCTATTTTGATTCAAAATCAATAATAACTGTAGTTGGGAATATAATTCAAAATGCAATTGACGCTTTGAAAACTTCAAACATCAACAATAAATTAATCGAAATTTATATAAGTGATCATTCTAACATCAACATAGTAATAAAGAATAATGGACCTAAGATAAGCGACGAGAATCTCCTGAAAATATTTGATTCAGGAGTGAGTACCAAAGGAGAAGACATAGGGATTGGATTATTCTTAGTGAAAAATCTTGTAACTTCGGCAGGTGGAACAATAAATGTAAATTCCACAGATGAGATAACCACATTTAGCGTATTAATACCTAGGAGATCAGATGGATAGGAAAATAAGAGTGTTTTTAGTCGAAGATGATCCAATGGTCCTCTCGATAAATTGTAAGTTTTTTCAAAAACTTCAAGAATTTGTTATTGTCGGAACAGCAACAACCGGAGAGCAAGCAATTGAAGCAATCTTAAATACAAAAATTGATTTATTGCTTCTAGATTTATTTTTACCAGGGATTAATGGGCTTGAAATTGCAAAAACTATTAGACAAAATGACTTATCAATTGACATTATTATGATTACTGCAGCATCTGATTCAGCAACTGTAACCCAAGCGCTGAGGTTAGGTGTAGTTGACTACCTAATAAAGCCGTATAATTTTTCAAGATTTTCAGAGGCTATGAAGAAATATAGTTCAAGATTTTACAGACTAAAGACCAGCACAGTCGATCAAAATACTTTGGATAAAATAACTAAATCAGAAACTTCTCAAGATCAATCAATAAAGGGAATTGATGCAGATACTTTGAATTTAGTTAAGAATTTTTTCAGAAAAAATAAAATTGAAATCACTTCTGAAGAGCTCGGGGTTAAACTAAATATTTCTAGAGTGACTGCAAGAAGATACCTGGAGCATTTAGTAAGTTTAGGGATTCTTTCTACTAAGAATGAGTATCATAAAGTGGGAAGGCCAGAAAAAATGTATTTTATATATGACAAGGATGAGTTGTAATTCAATAATTAATAAATAAGGAAATGAGAGAGGACTTCACTTTTCTTAAGGAAATAGGGTATGAAATAGTGGAGTAGTTAGGTCCATGGGTATACTACAGAATAGCTAATGATAGCAAACCCTTTGAGATTTTCAATGATTCTGAATTCAATATCATGCACTTCAAGAGAATTCTGACAACCTTAATATTTATAACCTTGTTCGAAGTTTGGCTCCTCTTGGATTCAATCCTTGACCTTAAACGTGGAGAATACGATCAATTCAACATCTTTTTAAAAGTAATACTTTCAATAGCAGAATTGCTCCTGACATCTGGCATAGTAATTCTGGCTATGATGATATCCAAGATTATTAAAATATTCAAAAGCCTCAAAAGTTGAGTAAATGCCAACTTTTGAGGCTTCGATTTTTTGAATCAACTAAGATTAATTTCCAAATTCACATCTTTATTTTGTAGATATTTGCTCTAAATAAACCTTAAAAATAACAAGTAGGTATAAACTAAATCAGGTAATCTGTATCTTCTCTATCATATATTCTTGACTACTATTTTGATCGTTTTTCATTACAGCTTTTAAAATTACCTGTTACTTTCGCTAAAAGTAATTGTTTGTCTTTACCCTCGGCACTACTTAATTTTTTAAGAAGGTCCTCAGCTTGTTTCCCCTTAATAAACATTACTGGTTTGTTTTCCCAAAAGATTTGAATCTTGTTATCCTTCAGCACTTTATAGTCAAATGGTTCTTCATCCAGCACATTTCTTTGATCGATTGGCATGTTTATCCTCCTGAGTATAGATATTCAAATTTCTAGTTTTCTCTAGATTTGTTAAATGGTATAGCAGTTTATTCTGAATCTTTTAAATAAGACCCCCAATGTTTTACCCTGATTTTAATAATAACTATCATTTACCTTCTAAATGTAGAAATATTAAACTTAAGATTAAATATCTGGTACCACATTCTCAATCAAGTCTATAAAAACATTAATGTTCTTTTGTTGTATCACGTTTAGAACTAATTTGTCTATTAGTTATGATACAATAAAATATAAAGGTTTGCATAATTAGAAATTTGCAAACTTAATTATATTTGTTTATATCATCTCTAAGATTTTGAGGTAGGAGTCCTTATGAATGTTTTGGTGCAAAATAATCCAACAGCAGATGTATTAATGGTTTCAATGAGATCAATGGGCTATACATTTGAAAGTGCAGTTGCAGATATTATTGATAACAGTATAACTGCAGAAAGCAATCAAATAAAATTATTTTTTCCGATTGATCCATCGGATTGTTATGTTGCAATCTGTGATAATGGTCATGGAATGTCAAAAGAAGATTTGATAGATGCTATGAAATATGGAAGTGAAAATAAAGCAAATGAGCGTCATTCAAAAGATTTAGGAAGATTTGGACTGGGTCTTAAATCTGCATCACTTTCCCAGTGCAGAAGACTTACTGTTGCAAGTAAAAAAGATGATATTATCTCCGCTTTTATTTGGGATATAGATGTTATTTCTGAAAATAAAGGTTGGTACATGATTGAATGCAATTCCGAACAAATATCCCAAATAAAACAAATTTCATATTTGGATGATTTGGACTCAGGTACAATTGTTTTATGGGAGAAATTTGATTTTATTAAAAAATCATCCGGTAATGTTTATGCAGAATTGAGCAAATACAAAGATACAACAGAGAAATATTTATCGTTGATATTTCATAGGTACCTCAACAAAGGAAACAATGAGAAAATAAGTATAAATATTAACAACTACTCACTAACCGGACTCGATCCGTTTTTAGAGGACCATCCAAAGACAAATATTAGAAGAAAAGTTGTAATTGCTATTGAAGACTCAAATGGAACAGAGAGGAATATCAGTGTCCAACCTTATATTCTTCCTTTTCAGAAAGACTTAACCT
>JASDTM010000153.1:5314-9821 GCA_041891535.1 Clostridiaceae bacterium | reverse complement strand
ATTCTGTATCAGGATTATATGGTATACCTTCTTCATCAAGCTCCGCCTTGCATTTTGACACCAGGTCCATGCTTGCTTTAAATTCCTCCATGGAGGATATCATTGGGAACATGACCTTTAAATTTCCGTAAACTGAAGCCCTTAATAGAGCTCTAAGCTGAGTTCTGAATAGATCCGGACGGTCAAGGCAGATTCTGATACCCCTGTAACCTAAAAATGGATTAACCTCGTCTGGCATATTTAGATATGGAAGCTTTTTATCACCACCTATATCCATGGTTCTGATGGTAACAGGTTTACCATCCATTTTCTCCAAAACATATTTATATGCTTCAACCTGTTCAGTTTCACCGGGCAGGGATGCTCTGTCCATGTACAGAAACTCTGTTCTGAAAAGACCTACACCATCTCCACCTTTTTCTATAATTGCATGGACATCAGATGGTTTACCAATGTTTCCAGTGACTTCAATTCTTTTACCATCCTTTGTGGTTGCAGGTACAGCTCGTAGGTTTTGAAGCTCTGCTTTTTTCTCAGTAAATTCTTCTTTTTTCTTGAGATAAATCTGAATTTCTTCTTCAGTGGGATCGATTATGATTTCTCCGGCAACTCCATCAACAATGACCAAATCATTGTTATTTAGAGTAGAAAGTATATTTCCTAATCCAACAACTGCTGGAATTTCCAAGGTCCTTGCCATTATGGCACTGTGGGAGGTTCTGCCTCCTGTTTCAGTAATAAAGGCAATTACCTTTTGCTTGTCTAAAGCAGCGGTATCTGAGGGAGCCAGATCTCTTGCCGCAACGATGGTGTCATAGCCATACCTGTCGGTTGTAGTATCCACCCCTGCAAGGTTTCTCATGATCCTTGCCGAAATATCATTGATATCAGAGGCTCTTTCCCTCATATACTCATTATCCATGGTGTTGAATATGGAAATAAATCTTGCAGTAACAGTCTCTAAAGCCTTCATTGCATTTATTCCGGTATTTTCAACCTCGTATTCAACAGCTCCGATGAATTCAGGATCATCAAGGAGCATCATATGAGCGTCAAAGACCTTTGCTTCCTCTTCTCCAAGGGTAACAGCTGTTTTATATTTTAAGACTTCTATCTCTTCCTTAGCCTTTTCTGCTGCAATGGATAAACGCATCTGTTCAGACTTTTTATCCAATACCCTTTTGTCATCCACATATATTCGGATTTCTTTTTTAATATAAACCCGTCCCATTGCATATCCGGATGATGCAGCAATACCCTTTTTAATCATAGTCCGCTCCTTAATGTATCAATTTCCCTTTTGAAGTTTATCAGTTATACTTCTACCCTCTGCACTCAAAAGATAGTCTTTCGTAGCTTCCGGCACCAATTCCAAAGCTCCTGCTTCATCTCCAATAGATAAAAACTTTCTTACCCTTGAAGCAGAAATAGGTCCGCCTTTTTTTTCTTTTCTCTCAATGATTTTAAGTTCAACTCCGTATTTTTTCAATACTTCTTTCAAAGCAACATTATATTCCTCAGTCAGTTCATCCAAGGGTTCTTCTCCCACAAACCGCTTTGTAATACCAAGCTCCTTTGCAAAATACTTTCCAAAAATAGAAGCATCCATGTATGTATAAGCCTTAATATCATCATCCAACCTTTTTAGAAAATATGTGGGAAATGTCGCCTTCGATATAATATATGGACCACCAGGTATGACTTTAACATGGCTGTACTTTTCCATTTCCTTCTTTACTATTCCAATTCTAGCCTCAAAGGGATAAACCGAGCTGTCCTCTTCAACTACAAAAATAATCAGCTCATCCACTTCCTTTAAAGCACTTTCAATTAAATAAAGATGCCCGAGAGTCATTGGATTTAAGTTCATTACTATACTTCCCCGAACACCTGAAACAGATCCAATATTCAAAGACAAGTCCTTAAGATAGCTTTCAATATCAGTATTGCCCAGCTCCAGAAGTGAGGAGTATTTTGTTGTCATAACCTCTTTAAACCCCAGGGATTCCATAATACCAATGTTATCCGGATCAGTGAATATAAAGTAATGGAAAATCCCTCTTAAAAAAGCTTCATTTATAAGCTCAGTGACAATAGCCTCAGTTAAATTCTCACCTCTGTATTCCGGGAGAACTCCAAGATACTTTATTACATTACCAAGTAGTGAACCTGTGGCAATAATTTCATCATCCCGTCTTATAACAAGAGTCACGTCTGCCAAATCATACTTCATACCAAAATATGACTTCAAAAAATCCACCACTTCACTAACTGCAGCCTGGTTTTCCAGATTGACCCTTTCAGTTACTATATCCAATTCACCACCTCCTACGTCTACTAATACTTAGTCAATTTAACCAAAATTATTCATCTTAATAATAATGATGAAATCATGCCTTGTGTTTCATACTTAAACTCTAAATTCATAATACAATTTTTACAATGCTTTTAAAAACATATTTATGTTATACAGAATAAATTGCAATTGACCAAAATTGCTACCGGTCAAATTTGTTATTAACCAAATTAGCTATTAAGCAGATATTGTTAATGCAAAAAGGCGGGGAATGAATTTGCTTCTTTCCCCAGCCTTTAGCATATTGTGTTATGTATGTTATGTATGTTATGTATGTTTGAGTTTTATTCCCTTACTTTTCTTACAACATCAATAACTGAGCCGTCTCTGTATTCAACAACTGCTACGATTCTGTCATCTGTTTCAATTGGCATTGGAGTTCCGGTGAAACTTTCAGCGGTTTTTTTAAGCTCTGTTATTGTAGTAAACTTCAGTCCGTTGGATCTGAATACTGAAATGAGATCCTGTCTTTTTTCGTTTACTGCAATTCCCCTGTCAGTTACTAAGACATCTACTGTTTCTCCCGGAGTTGTTATGGTTGTGACCCGATCTTTAATAAGTGGAGTCCTAGCTGAGAAAAGCTTTGAAACTATAACTGTAAGCTTAGCTCCTGCTGCTGTATCCTGATGGCCTCCAGAGCCTCCCATTATCGTTCCGCTTGATCCAGTTGTGACATTAACATTAAAGTCAGTGTCAATTTCAGTTGCACCTAAAATTACAATGTCCAGGTCGTTTACAATAGCTCCAAGGGTATGTGGGTCACCGTATAGACTTCCGCTCATTGGCAGATGGTTTTTATTCTCTCTGTAACTTCTTACTGCTTCTAAGTCAAAGCATTGAACATCGAACAGGGCTTTAAAAAGACCATCTTCCATCATATTGACGAGGTATCCAGTTATACCGCCTGAGGCAAAAGAGCCGACTATTCCCTTCTCCTTCATATAAGTTTCAAGCTCTTTTGCAACTGCCAAGGATATTCCACCTGCACCAGTCTGGAATGACATTCCGTCTTTTAAGAGTCCCGATGCTTTTAGCATGGTCAAGGTATCTTTGGCTATTTTAAGGCCAATTGGATCCTTTGTTATTTTAGTTGTACCTGAAACTATTTCTTCTGGATCTCCAATTGAGTCCACTGTTACAATATAGTCCACAAGGTCCTGGTGTATCTCGATGGGATAATTTGGATAAGGAGCCATATCATCTGTAATTGCCACAACAATATCTGCATAGTTTGCATCTGCGATGGCGTAGCCTAGTGCTCCGCAGGCGGATTTACCATTGACTCCGTTTATATTGCCCATTTTATCCGAGGATGGGGCTGCAATAAATGCCACGTCTATATGGAGATCCCCTTCCTTGATAGCCCTTGGTCGTCCACCATGGCTCATCATGACAGCTGGTTTTTTAAGCTTTCCTTTCGAAACTGCTTCAGCTACAGGACCTGACATGTAGTTTGTTACAATTCCAGTAACTGTACCGTCTTCCATCAAGTCAACAAGCATTGCCTGTGATGGAAAAATTGATGAAGGGGCAATTGTTATATCTTTAAGACCCAGCTTTTTAACTTCCTCCATTACCATGGATAAAACCATGTCTCCGTTTCTTAAATGGTGGTGGAAGGAAAAGGTCATACCGTCTTTAAGGTCAAGCTCAGCCATTAGATTACTTAAACTTGTTTTCAGTTTGGTTTCTCCTGGTATACTCATCTTTCCTTTTCTGGAGATGACATTCTTCAGTCTGGATTTGTCATGTATACCAGTGTATTTATCAACTGTTCCATAATTCTCTATGTATCCAGGTATTTCTTTATTCATTATAATCCTCCTGGATCAGGCCTAGTCTTTTAGCCTTGTTTATCATATCCAGAGCCCTTGAAATCACCGGTGCGTCTATCATTTTACCATCCAGGCTGAAGACTCCCTTGTTTTCCTTCTCTGCAATTTTTACAGCTTCCATTACCCTTTGTGCATACCTGACTTCCTTTTCAGAAGGAGAGAATACCCTGTGTATAGTTTCCAAATGCCTTGGGTTGATAGAGGCTTTTGCAGTGAATCCAATGGATTTGGCATATTCAGTATCAACTCTTAAACCTTCCAAATCCTCGGAGTCTGTAAAAGGTGTGTCTATGCAGGTTATTCTCTTTGCCTTACA
>JASDTM010000153.1:0-5304 GCA_041891535.1 Clostridiaceae bacterium | reverse complement strand
GATACAACCCTTGCCCTTGCATAGCTGATTTCATTGCCTTCCTTGGTTCTGGTAACTCCAAGGTCCAAGGATAAATCCTCTCCACCTAATAAAACTCCGTCGATTTTGTCTGAAAGGTTGGTTATTTCAAAAACTTCCTCCAAACCCATGGCAGTTTCCACAAGTGGTAGGATTGATGAATTTATTCCTGCTTCTTCAATAGCTTTAATACTGTCCTTCATCGAATCCAATGTTGCCTTAGGTATGAGATATCCATCCACAGGCAGATTCTTTAGAGCATTGATATCCTCTTTAAAAAAAGGAGTGTCTATGGGATTGACTCTTACAAGTACTTCTATTGTTGAGTAATCAAGTGATTTTAGTGCTTCAGCTAAAAGATCCCTTGCTGAATCCTTCTCTGATATGGCCACAGCATCTTCAATGTCAAAGATTATGGAGTCTGCACCAAGGATATCTGCACTTTGAACCATTCCCGGATTATTTGCCGGTACAAATTGAAAGCTTCTTCTTAGTCCCTTCATATGCTTGTACTCCTTGCAACAGCGCTTTTAACCCTGGCTCTGATGCAATAATCCAGTGCTCCTTTATCAGTTGCATTAATCTTGCAGCCGGTGACCCCAAGCTCATCCAAGGTTTCATTGATGACTTTTAAAATTGCATCACCAAAGGTGGCTTTCACCGGGGATTCAAGATGAATTTCCCTGGTTTCTGCCGGAAAAAGCATTATTAGTATATCGTTAGATTCTAAAGATCCAGCCTTTGCAGGTTTATCTATCTTCATTCTCTTCACTCCATTTTAAGTATTCAGCCTGACCCATCTTATATAAATCATTTCCATATGAATCAGTTAAAACTGTGACTGGAAGGTCTTCCACATAAAGCTTTCTGACCGCTTCTGTTCCAAGCTCCTCATGGGCAATAACCTCAGTCTTTTTTACTGATTTTCCGATTGTTGCTCCAAGGCCTCCGATGGCTCCGAAGTAAACCGCCTTATTTTTAATGATTGAGTCTTCAACCTCTTTATTTCTGACTCCCTTTCCAATCATTCCCTTCAAACCTTTTTCCAAAAGTATGGGTGTGAATTTATCCATTCTGGAGCTGGTTGTTGGGCCAGCCGAGCCAAAAATCTCACCTGGTTTTTCAGGTGTCGGTCCAACATAGTAAATTATCTGGTCCTTTAAATCAAAGGGAATGGTCTCACCCTTTTCAATAGCATCTACAATCTTTTTATGGGCTGAGTCCCTGGCTGTATATATTACTCCTGTTATGAGAACTATATCCCCTGCCTTTAAATCAGCTATGGCTTCCTCAGTCAAGGGAGTTGTTATTCTTTTTTCCATTACTTAATCCCCCTAAAGTATGACTTCTTTATGTCTTGTGGCATGGCAGTTGATATTTACTGCTACGGGTAATCCTGCGATATGAGTAGGATAGTACTCTATGGCAACTCCAATGGCTGTGGTTTTTCCACCATAGCCCTGTGGGCCGATGCCTAGCTTATTTATCTTTTCCAAAAGCTCTTTTTCCATATTGGCATAAAACTCATTAGGATTATGCTCATCCAAGGGTCTCATAAGTGCTCTTTTTGCAATGGCAGCAGCCTTGTCAAAGGTACCTCCGATTCCAACACCAACAACCAATGGAGGACAGGCATTCGGACCGGCTTCTTTAGCAACTTTAAGGATGAAATCAACCACTCCTTCATAACCGTCTGAAGGCTTAAGCATTTTCATCTGGCTCATGTTCTCTGAACCAAATCCCTTTGGAGCCACTATGATTCTAAGCTTATCACCAGGTACTATTTTTACATTTATAACTGCAGGGGTGTTATCCTTTGTATTGACTCTGTTTAAAGGGTCTCCAACTACAGATTTACGAAGATATCCTTCTTCGTAGCCCTGTCTTATACCTTCATTTACTGCATCCTCAATGTAGCTTCCTGTTACATGGACATCCTGTCCGATTTCAAGGAAAACTACAACCATTCCGGTGTCCTGACACATGGGCAGGGATTCTTCCTTGGCAAGGTCGGCATTTTTTATGATTCTCCCCAATGTATCTGATGCAAGTATCCATTTTTCACTGTTCCTTGCATTTATCAGTGCACCTTTAATATCCTCTGGTAAATTATAGTTGGCATCTATTACCATGTTTTTTACAGCTTCAGTAATCTTCTCAGCCTTGATCTCTCTCATATCTATTCTCCGTTTAATGTGATTATGGTAAAAAGACCTGATTTTTAAAGTCAGGTCTTTGTTGTTTATTATCTTCTGCCGGCCAGTGCTAAAACCCTGTTCATTTCATTATTGACTATCATATAGCCTTCGTCAACGCCCATTCCTGGTTTTGCAAGGCACTGTGTTGCTCCGCATGCTATTGCAATATTTGTAAGAATCTCTGCAGACCTTCCTGTTTCATTACAGGTTCCGCCACAGTATGAGCCTTTTCCAGTCTTCTTGCAGTATAAAAGCGCCTCAATTGTGTTGTTTATTCCACCAAGATCCGGAGTCTTAACCTGTAACATATGACCTGCGTTATTGTCTGCAAAATCAATTACGTCTTCTAAAGTGTTGCACCATTCATCTGCAACTATTTCAGTATCAGAACCAAGTTCCTTCAAGTACTCTGTAATTTCTTTCAAAGCTATGATCTGAGCTTCTCTTTGCTCAACATCAACAGGACCTTCAATTCTTAAGTGAAGTGGCTTTGCTATCTCTCCAAGCTTTGCCACATATTTAGCAACCTTTTTAACATCGTTGTTGAATGCTAGTCCGATTGTTCCGTATACATCTATATGGAGTATTGGATTATAGTCTTCCTTCTGCTTTTTAGTCAGGATTCTATCCCTTAACCAACCAACGTATTCAGCTAAAATCTCACCGTTTTTACCAAGCTTTTCTTCAACGTTGTTTATAAGTCCATGTGGAAGTACATCAGCACCCTTGATTATCATCTTGTCCACATTGTTATATCTGTCATCACCGGACTGGGTGAATATTGGAATTCTTTTAAGCTCAACACCAGTATTGTACTCATCCTTGACAACCTCAGCCATGGTAATTTTTCTTACCTTTGAAACTGCATCTAAAAGTGCCTGGGTTATGCCGTAACGAATTGCAGTATGGAGCTTTTTTCCGTTGACAGTCATTCTGTCGAATTCCTCAGCCATTTCTTTAAAAGTTGTAACTTCTCTTCCCTTAAGGTTTGGAGCTATTTCCTTTTCTATGAAAGGAATGAAATCATCAGCAAGGAACAACGGATCTCTTCCGCCTGCTCCTGAATACTGAACTGCGGCGCAATCACCGAAGGCAACCTGTCCGTCTTCCAATACAAGCATAACGCTTATGGATTCACCTTTTTGTCTGATGCTTTCAAAGCCCTCTGTTGCTGTTTCTCCTGTATAGAAGAAGCCATCATGGCCTGCTCCTTTTTTAATGGCCCTCTGGTCATCAAAATAAAATCCTGTGGTTCCCTTTGATAATACTACATCTACGATTTTCATCAGTTTTCTCCCATGCACTTAAAAGTAATTCAAATTCTTAATATATTTATTTCATTGTGATGTAAAAATGTGTGTTGTGATTTATTCCGGTCTGTAACCCTTCTTGGTTTCAGGTCTTCCGATAAGGTTTCCTCTTCCTACTGCGTAAATATCATCAACAGTCATCTGGAATCCTACCTCACGCTTTTCAAACTTAGCTCTTTCATTAAGCTTATCCATGTTGATGTTTTTAATGTCATCTGTGAAAGGAACATTACCAAACATGAGATATCTGATTGCACCTGAGTTATCCCTTGCAGGCATCATCTTGCCCATGTTGTATTTTGATGGTGCAAACGGAATATCCAATATTCCCATTTCAAATGCCTTTACTGTTCCTATTGCAAGATCTCCATGACCTACCTGGTAGACTGTATCTACTATACACTGAACCTCTGCTTTGATAAGCTCTATTTCATATTTCAATTCTAAGGATGTAGGCAGTCTTTGTCCCTGAAGAAGGTTTAATACCATCTTAGTATCCTTGATACCATGGGCATTGGCTTCCTTTGTAGGTATACCTATTGCTTCGTGTGGTGTCTTTACGATAACCTTTGTAGCTCCTGATAAAGCCGCACTCATTGCTCCAAGAGAAATAAGTCCGAAGGCTCTTGATTCATCAGCAGGGAATCCACCCATCCACTGATGGAAAACTGTGGTTACATAAACATCGTTGTATCCGGCTTTCTTAAGGTATTCTTCGCATTGCTCCTCAAGTGCTCTTATGGCTGCAACGTCCTGAATTACGTTTCCGCACTGTCCGTAGCCGACAGTAATGTTTTTTACACCCTGCTCCGCAGCTAAAAGTGCTTCAATTATGGCAACTGAATTTGAGGTTGATGGTGGTACCAAAGTTCCTGACAAAGGTCCGAAGGGTTCACGGTTTATGCTGATTCCGTTTTCTTCATAAAAGCCTACAAGTCTGTCACAGTACTGCCAGTCCTTTACTGTTTTTTCCATTGGGACTGATTTGGCATAAGGTATGTTATAGGAAATTCCACCGCCCTCATTTGAGGTCCAGCCTGAGGCATGTATGATTTCTGATAACAATCTTGCATCAGGAGTACCATGTCTTGCCTGGAGAGGAAGATTAACTGCCTCATAAACCTCTCTGCAGCCCTTTACGCCGTGGTTAACAGCCGGGAATCCATTTAAAAGTGATCTTCCTGCTTTTAAGCTTTCATTTATTCCAACCTGGCATTCTGAATACCAGTTTTGTCTTGTATATGAATCTATTGTTGAAGGTAAAAGATCTGCTCCTCCTTCATTCTGAAGATACTGTAACAGCTCTATGTGCTCAGAAATCAAAGCAACTCCTGCCCTTGGCTGAGCCAATGTAATCTTCTTCTCCTTTGCCATACGAAGCTTTTTGGCAAAGTTTTTTTCATCCGGAACCTTTTTTAAGTAGTCTATGGCTTCCTTTAAATCAACATCCTTGCCTGTCGGCCAATGGGTCAATACTTCCTCACGGGTTTCAAAAAACTCTTCTTCAGACCATTTTTTATTAACTAGATTTCTCATTGAACATCTCCTTATTCACCCGTTTCCAGGATATATTTCTTCATCATTCTGACTGCCATATCAGGCTCTTCTTCTGCCAACAGCCCCATGGCTGATAAAATATACTGCTTGTCTATAACGAATTTTGGATTCTTTGGTTTTAGTGAATTAATATCTTCCTCTTTCCAGCATCCGGCTTTCAAGATTTCCTCAGGGTCCTTGGAGTGTACCAAGACTCCTCCTGTACCTATGATATATTTAAC
>JASDTM010000152.1:39116-48510 GCA_041891535.1 Clostridiaceae bacterium | reverse complement strand
CTGCGAGATGTGTATAAGAGACAGGGTATAGCAGTCCAGAACATGCATGCTCCATGGGAGGTTGTTTCAAAGGCAGATCTTTATGAAGCATACAAAGCATACAGTGTATTCCTCAAGGAGATGGTGTAAATGAAGGCGCCGGTGCCTCAATATCAGAAGATATATAACGCGCTGTTAAAAAAAATCAATAAGGGCGAGTTTTCCAAGGAAATGCCGATTCCTTCTGAAAATGAGCTTTCCATAAAATATGAAGTAAGCAGAATGACTGCAAGAAAATCTGTTGACATGCTTGTAAATGAGGGGTACCTTGCCAGATACAAAGGCAAGGGTACCTTCATAACCGGCAGAAAGAATATAAAAGCAGATGAGATATCGCTGACTGCAAGGTTAAAATCAGAGGATAAAAGAATCTACAATGAAGTTATTTCAGTGTTGTTGATTGAAGAACCAGTTCAAGAGCTTACGGTAATACTTGGTCTGTCAGAGGAAAACAAGGCTGTCTGGGAAATCAAAAGAATGAGATATGTCAATGATATACCCGCCATTTATGAAACAGCATATATTCCGAAAAGCATGGCTGAAACAATAGACGAAACCATAGCCAAGGGATCTCTTACCTCTTTTGTTGACAGCATAATTGACCTTGAAAGAATAGATATGTACACGGAACCTGGAACAATAACCGGCAGAAAGAAGGCTGCAATGTTGGGACTTAAAAAGGGTGATGCCATCCTTATTGTCAAATCAATTCTTGTTCCTGTGGATGGATCTGCGGCACTCTTTTCAGTGGCATACCAAAATACAGTGGTTCTGCCGTTTAAAGCTTCAATAATGAAGAAATAGTAAGAATTGAATGAAAGGATATATTGATATGACATCACGAATAATGATCCTGGGAACTGCATCAGGTGCCGGGAAAAGCACTGTTGCAGCCGGGATAATAAGAGCGCTTACAAACAGAGGATATTCAGTATGTCCTTATAAATCCCAAAACATGTCTTTAAACTCACATATAGATATTAATGGCGGCGAAATGGGAAGGGCACAGGTACTTCAGGCTGAATGTGCAAACATTGAACCCATGGCATGGATGAATCCCATTTTGTTAAAACCACTTGGAGATACAAGATCCCAGGTGATTTTCATGGGAAAGCCAATAAAAAATATGACAGCCAAGGAATATGAAGCCTATAAACCCGATCTTAAGGGCATACTTCTGGATGATTTTATTAAAAAAACATCTGAATATGACATAGTAGTCATTGAAGGCGCAGGCTCACCTGCGGAGATTAACTTAAGAACAAACGATATAGTCAACATGGGGTTTGCAGAGCTTTCAGACACTGATGCAATCCTGGTTGGGGATATTGACAAGGGGGGAGTATTTGCAGCCCTATACGGAACAGTAATGCTCTTATCCGAAAAAGAAAGAAAAAGAATCAAGGGCTTCATCATTAATAAATTCAGGGGTGATGTGGATATTCTAAGACCTGGAATTGAAATGATGGAAAAAATGCTCAATATACCATGTCTTGGAATAATTCCCTATGAAAGATTCCGTCTTGAGGAAGAGGATGGAGCCATTGAGCTCAATAAAAAGGTTAAAGGTCCCATAGACATAGCTGTCATTCACCTTCCCCACATTTCCAACTTCACTGATTTTGATGCTTTGGATAAAGAGGAGGATGTAACAGTCAGATATGTGGATTCACCTGAGGAGCTTCAATCTCCTGATTTATTGATAATACCTGGAACAAAAAATACCATCGGAGACTTGATCCATATTAAAAACAACGGGTTGTTCAAAAAAATCCAGGACTATGCTTCAGGAATGGAAGACAATCGCCACAGAATCATTGGTATATGCGGAGGCTACCAAATGCTTTTGGATGAAATTAGAGACCCACTTAAGGTTGAAGGTGACATTCCCATGGAAAAAGGGTTATCCATTTTATCTGGAGTAACTGAAATGGGAGAAACCAAGATTCAGTGGAGAACAAAAGGGACAGCTCTTTTTAACGGACAAAAGCATTTGGTTGAAGGCTATGAAATCCATGCAGGAAAAACAGAAACTAAAGAGAATCACTTCATAGAAAAAAGCGATGCTTTTGATGGGGCTAAAAGCATCGATGAGAAAATCATCGGAACCTACTTCCATGGGATATTTGATGAGGTTGGCTTCAGAAACGAGCTTTTAAATGAAGTACGGAAGGACAAGGGGATGGAGCTTAAAGTATCACCGGATTTTAAAGAGCTTAAGATAAAGGAAATGGACAGGCTAGGTCAGCTTATGGAGGACAGTTTGGATATGGATATGATTATTAAGATTGCAGGTAGATTATGATTCTTAATCTTTCAGCCATGCTGACCGCTGTTTTGATTGATGCAATAATCGGAGATCCGGAGGGTATCCCACATATAGTTATATTTTTTGGTAAGCTTATTTCTTATCTTGACAAAAATCTGAATAAAAAAGGTTTTAGCAAAACAAAGAAATTACTCCTGGGACTTTTAACGGTAATCATCCTTGGAGCTGTTTCAGTTGTACCAGCATATTTTTTGCAAAGGTATCTGCCAGACCCATTCAAGTTCATTTTCGCAGTGATTATTTTCTGGTATTGCATAGCACTTAAGACCTTAAAGACTGAAGCTCTTCTGACCGGAAGGATGCTGAAGGGAAGCCTTGATTCAGGCAGAAGACAGGTGTCCAGAATTGTGGGCAGGCAAACTTCAGAATTAACTGAGACTGGTGTTGTAAGTGCAGTCATTGAGACAGTAGCTGAAAATGCCTCAGACGGGGTGATAGCCCCCATGTTTTATGGTCTCATATTTGGACCTGCAGGTGCATTATTTTATAAAGCTGCCAATACAATGGACTCTATGATTGCTTATAAAACGATAAAACACATTGATTTTGGATTTTTTGCTGCAAAGCTTGATGATGTTTTAAACCTGATTCCATCAAGGATTACAGGCATTCTGGCTGTTTTATGTGCACCTCTCATAGGAGGAAGTATGGGTTACGCCTTCGATACTTTTTTGGAAGACAGAAATAAACATGAATCACCAAATTCCGCTCAGTGTGAAAGTGCCTTTGCAGGTGCCCTTGATGTGGTTTTAAACGGTCCTGCCATTTATAACGGTGTAAAGGAAGAAAAACCATACCTGAATAAATCAGGGAGAACACCTGAAATAGAAGATATCAAAAGGGCAGTGACCTTATTAAACTATGTGACAATTGCATTTTTAACCATGGCTGTCCTGATCCATATAGGAGTAATGCTAAGATGACAGACAATATAAAACCAAATAAAAGATCAACCCATGGTGGAGATATATATACAGGTTCCGAAGGAGTGATTTTTACTGACCTATCCAGCAATATCAATCCAGGGAGTATACCGGGAGAGGTATATGAAAAGCTTCCGGAGATGTTGGAGATGGCAAGGGCTTATCCTGACCTGGAATACAAAAGGCTTAAGGAAGGCCTTTCAAAATACCTGACAAGTTTAAGTGAAGGTACGGAATATAAAAACAATATAACAAGTGAAATGATTATTGTTGGCAATGGGGCATCAGAGGTTACTGATAAATATATTTCACTTTTTAAAAGAATTGTTCTGCCTGTACCATCCTTCAAGGAATATGAGTTATCAGCAAACAGATATGGGATTGATACAGCCTATATTGATATTTATCCGGATAAAGAACCAAGAGATACTACTATTAAAGACTCAAGGGGAAAGAGCTTTTTTGAAAGAATAAAAAAAGAAATGAACCCTGGCTCTTTATTAATTTTGACCAACCCAAATAATCCTGACGGACAAAAGTTAAAAATTACTGACCTCATTGATTACCTGGAAGCTGCTGAAAAACAATCCTGGTTTACTCTTATTGATGAAACCTTCGGTGAATACCTGGGAAACAGTGATATGGCTTTGAACCTTACTGGGAGATTTAACAATCTGGCAGTGGTCAAGGCTATGACGAAATTCTTCTGTCTCCCAGGCTTAAGACTGGGGTACATGGTTACAAAAAACCAGGATTTATTATCCAGGTTAGACCAGCTTCAAACACCATGGAGTGTAGGTACCTTTGAAGAAAATATAGCCCTGATCATGCTGAAGGATAAAGCTTTCAGAGCTGAATCCATTGCCGAAAACGAAAAAAACAAAGCCTACTTGTTAGAAAACATTAAAAACATTGATTTTTTCTCTGAAGTCTATCATTCTGACTCTAATTTTGTTATGTTAAGGTTAAGAGAAAATTGTGGTACAGCAAAAAAATTAGCCCATTTTTTAAGAAGCAAAAATATACTTGTCCGTGAGCTTTCCGATATGCAGGGACTTTCAGGGGATTATATCAGGATAGCTGTGAAGGATAGGGAGAAAACTGATCTTCTCCTGGTTAATTTGATGTTATATATTCCTAATTATTAAGGAATAGAGGGCTGAACACGATATACTTAAGTAAAGACCAGAACAACAACCTATAAATGAAAGGCGGGATGTTTTATGGAAGAGTTGGTAAGAGTCCAAAGAAAGGAGAGGGTCGTAACCAATCCCTATTTTGACACCTATATCTGTCTGGATATAGAGACCACCTCACGGCCTGCCAACAGGATCATTGAAATCGGGGCCATAAAGGTCATAAGAGGAAGAGTTGCAAAGGTATATACCAGGCTTGTGGATCCTAAAATGAAGATTCCAAGAGAAATCGTCAGATTGACAGGTATAACTGATGCCATGGTTTCTGGAAGAAGAAGTATCTGGCAGGTTTTGCCGGAGCTTAAGGAATTCATCGGAGACCATATTATAGTTGGGCACGATTTAATAAACAATGATATGAAAAACCTGATTACAGTTGGGAATTCCTGTGGTATTGATTTTGACAACCCTGTTTTTGACACCTTGAATTTTTCAAGGGAATTCATTGATGGATCATGTGGATTAGGAAATTTGACAGAGCTTCTATGGGTAAACTGGGAGGGAAGGCATAGAGCAACTAATGATGCACTTGCTACCTCAGAGGTTTTTGAAAAGCTTAAAACAATCTACCATATGACAACAAATGAAAAAATAAAGCTGACACCAAAAGAAATAACAAAGATTGCAAGGAATCATGATTCCTACAGCGGACTGACTTTAAAGTTCCAACCGGCATTTTGATTTTATACAATATGTAACAGTAAATGTAAATTGATATTTAAGAAATTTCTGAATCACTGCCAGAAGATTATTTTAGTGTATAATCTAGGTAGTGATCAGATTTGAGTCTGAAAAAATACTATCTTGAAAAGAGGTTATGATATGAATAAAGCACAAGTTGAGAAAATGCAGAAGGGCAAAGGATTTATTGCTGCCTTGGACCAGAGTGGCGGATCTACTCCAAAGGCTTTGGCACTTTATGGAGTACCTAAGGAAGCGTTCAATAACGATGAAGAAATGTTTGATTTAGTTCACGCAATGAGAACAAGAATCATAAAGAGCCCAGGATTCAACAGTGATAGAATCTTAGGAGCAATCCTGTTTGAACAGACCATGGACAGAGAAATTGATGGAAAGAAAACCGGAGATTTCCTATGGGAAGAAAAAGGAGTTATTCCTTTCCTTAAAGTAGATAAGGGTCTTGCTGATGAGAAGGACGGAGTCCAGCTTATGAAGCCAATATCAAATCTTTCAAGCCTATTAAAAAGAGCAGTTGAAAGAAATATATTCGGAACTAAGATGAGATCAGTCATTAAGGAAGCAAACAAAAAAGGTATCGAAGAAATAGTAAAACAGCAGTTTGAAGTTGGTAAGGAAATCCTCGCAGCAGGACTTATGCCAATAATCGAGCCAGAAGTTGATATAAAATCAGCAGACAAGGTTAAAATCGAAGAAATTCTTAAGGCTGATATTTTAAAGGAACTTGATAAGCTACCTAAGGGAGAGCAGGTTATGCTTAAGCTTACAATTCCTACAGTTCCGGATTTCTATAAGGAATTGATTGAGCATCCGGCAGTTATGAGAGTAGTTGCTTTATCAGGTGGATATTCAAGAGAAGATTCAAATGAATTATTAAAGAAAAACCATGGCTTGATAGCTTCCTTCTCTAGAGCACTTTCCGAGGGCCTAAGCGCTGGACAGACAGATGAAGAGTTCGATAAGATGCTCAAGGATTCTGTTGATTCAATCTATGAAGCTTCAATTACATAAAAGTAAAACCAAATAAATATATCTGGCGAAAGCCAAAACAAAATTGGAAGGTTCTAAAAAGTCCTTCCAATTTTGCGTTGGTTATTTCTGGGTATAATGTGAAACTTGTTAGTTTTTCTTTTTGAATGGAATCAATAAAGGTTTCCTTAAATTCCGAATTTTTGCAACACGGTCTTTTAGCTCATTTGCTACATTTTCAGAAACAAATCCACTTTCTATATATTCATCTATAAAAGCAAGTATATCATCAGGAATATCCAATATCTCCTCTGTGGGGGTTGTAAGAAGGAACTCAATTATTTCATTAATAGAAGCCTCCGTCTTATCCAGGTCATAGTCTTCATTTTCCTCTTCTTCTGATTTAAACAAAGAAAACTCAAATTCATCCAGAAGCTTTGTTTCACCAAATTCAAGAGTTATGCCAAGCTTCTTGCAATAATCTTCCAAAAGCTCATGAGTTCTGTCATTTTTAACAATAATTTTCCCAATAGAAATATTCCTCTTTATTAAATTTTGAAAAAACCCTGTTACCATTTTAGATAAATCTTCAGGAAAATTTGTATTAAAATCAGGTGGGATTGCTTTATTTATGTTTCTATAAAAGGTCAACAATGCGTGGGGATAAACACCCTCATCTAAATCATTACCTACAACCGTATTTAGCATTACCAGGTCAGCTTCAAAGACAGCGGTTTTAGATTTTCTCAGTTTCTTATTTAGCTTTTTTACAATATCGGCATCAGCAATAGGTGTCAGCATTTCTTCTAAAACAATTCCATGCTTTAGCATCTCAATTTTTTCGAATTCATCATTGTTTTTCACAAATAGTGGGAAATCAGATCCAAAAGTTGATGGCTTTTTATTAATGCTGGGTATCAGCTTTACCAAAGTTGCCTTTTTAAGGTTACCAAGGTAGATTAGCAAATCAAATGCCTGCTTTAAATAATGCTTTTCTTGGTCAGATAAATCAGGTATAGGTAGTTTGTATTGTGCCAGCTTCAAAACAGTTGGGTAATACTTTTCACTATTACCTGAAATTTTATTTTCTTTAAAATATTCTTCAACCAGAGCCTTATCAGGATCATCGATTTCCATCCGGGGCTCAAAAGAAAAATGAATACAATTCTGTGAAGATAATATTTCGAAACCGTCAAAGGGGGAAGTTAAATTTTGTGCACTTGTACTATAAAGCTTATGATAGCTATTGTATCCCTCATCACCTAAATATAAAACGAATGAGCTATCCTCAACCATATCACTAGTTACCACAGTATAACCAATTGTTCCATCATCCATTTTTATAGCGATCATATCGAAATCTGTTAGCTTGCTCCACAATTTGGTATTTCTGTAATCAAAAGCCAGTTTTATTAATTCCTTATCCAACTCAATCCTCCATGTTCACGTTTATATACTTATAGATTACCTTACTCTTGACGAAATAATCCATTATTTTTTGAATCGGGGAACATATGAAAATCTATGATAATTCATGGATTTTCAAAATTAATATATAATTAAAGAAATTATCCACAAAAAGTGCTAATATAGCATTTAGTCCACATATGTTGAGAAGGTAAAAGCCTGTTGATTAAAAATTGATTTTACTTTCAAATATGATACACTAAGTACGTAATTTTATTTAATTCTTACAAAAGGGAAGCAAACCATGAAACTAAAAAGAACTATGGCTGCCTTGATGGTAGTGGCAGGGGTTTTGACAGGATGCAGCAATTTAACTCAGAAGGTACCGACTCCGGAAACCAGTGCTAATTCAACTGCAGCACCAAGTACAACAGTAGCTGCGACAACTACTCCAGCGACTACAGCAGCAAAGAAGACAATCCCAGCGGGGACAAAATTAGGGGATATAGATTTTACAGGAATGACAAAGGAAGATGCTTTGAAAAAGGCTTCTGAACTTAATGATAAGCTTAACAGCAAGGTTATAACACTTTCAGCAGGTGGTAAGGAAATCCAGGTTAAATACACAGAGCTGAATGTTAAATATGACTTTGCAGCAGCAATAGAAAAATTATTCAAGGGTGAGGCAGTTACAGATGCTACACCTAAATATGATGATGTTAAGCTAGAGCAGCTTATCAGAACATATGCTGATGATGTCAACAGAATGACAGAAAACGAGACAGCAGCTCAGATTGTAGATCTTGATGCACTCAATGCTGAGTTCATTAAGAATATTAACTTGGATCCTGCAAATGTAACTGTAAAAGGAAACATGATTGCAGATGCATCCAAGGCAACTACAGCTGCACCTGATGAAGGAGATCCTAATTCTGATTACAGAACAATTGGATACGCATCAACAAACTATTCATCCTCAAGCTATAACAGAGCATTCAATGTACAGCTTTCTTCAAGCTATATAAATGATGTGACAATATATCCGGGAGAAGTATTCTCCTTTAACGCTCACGTTGGCGATACATCCTATTCAAAGGGTTATCTTGACGGAGTTGCATATTCAGGCGGAGAAATGGTCGTAGAGCCAGGCGGCGGTGTTTGCCAGGTTTCAACTACCCTTTATCAGGCTGTCCTTGATGCAGGTCTAAAGGTTGTAGAAAGATACAATCATGGATCAGTAGTTCACTATGCAGACTATGGTATGGACGCAACAGTATATTATCCATCAGTAGACTTCAAATTCAGAAATAACTTCAGCTATCCAATAACAATTAAAGCATACAGCGAAGGAAGAGACCTGGTTGTAGCATTAAAGGGAACACCTCCTACATTAAGCCCATATACCTATGCTTACGACTATGAGGTTGTAGGACGTAAGGAAGCAGGCTATATAGAGAAGGTTGATCCTAAACTTTCAGCCGGAGAAGTAGAAATAGACTACTATCCACTAAACGGAGTTACAGCAGATATATACAAGTATACATACAAAAACGGCTCATTAATCAGCACAGACTACATGTATACCGATACCTACCGTCCAATGGTCGGAGTTAAGCTAGTAGGCTCAAAGACTGGTGCTTCAACAAAGCCAGCAGCAACAACAACACCTGCTACAAAGCCTGCAACAACACCAGTAACTACACCAGCAGCTACAACTACACCAAAAACTACAACACCAGCTACTACAACACCGAAAACAACTCCGGCTACAACAACCCCGGCAACGACAACACCGGCAACGACAACTCCGGCAACGACAACCCCGGCAACGA
>JASDTM010000152.1:21798-39016 GCA_041891535.1 Clostridiaceae bacterium | reverse complement strand
CCGGCAACGACAACACCGGCAACGACAACTCCGGCAACGACAACCCCGGCAACGACAACTCCGGCAACGACATCACCAGCTACAACATCGCCAGCTACAACAGCTCCTGCATCAACAACTGGTTCAACAACCACAGGATCTTCAAGTGCTGGAACAACAACTACAAATTCAACTGGAACAAAAGCGCCGTAGTAGTAAAGTATAAATAATGGTCCGGATATATTCGGAAATGAAAAGGAAACCTATTCTTAGTGAATGGGTTTCCTGTTTTTTTGGATGCTTATCAAATTGTGGGGGTTACATGAATTTGAAGTAAAGTGGAAGCGCGAAGATACTGAGGAAGGTAGTTAAGGCTGTCATGAAGGCGGCGAACTTTGAGTCCTTTCCGTAGGTACCGGCGATTACTGATGCATTTGTCATTACCGGCAGAGCTGCCATAATCACGAATACCTGGGTTGTTAGGGTTGGAAAGTTTAACAGCTTACAAATTAACAGGCAAATTACAGGGGCTACCAAAAATCTGCCAAGGATTATTAATATGGTGTCCTTTATATAGAGCATGCCCTTAAAGTTTATATCAGCTATTACTGAGCCCATATAAAGTGATGCCAGGGGTGTTACAAGACTGCTCATATATTGAAGTGACTTCATAAAAGCAGGATGTACAGCGGTGTCAGTATACATGAGGAATAATCCAATTAGAAAGCCAATGAATGCCGGATTAAGGATTTTCTTCAGTGTATTTAATGAGAAAAGCTTGGTTCCTTCACTCTTACTTACAAGATAAACTCCAACAGTCCAAAACATTGAAGTGTTTATTATATAAAACAGCATGAGGTATGGTATGCCTGCATCCCCAAATATTCCCGTTATCACGGGATAGCCTATGAACATGGCGTTGGAAAAGGAGAACATTACTGAAAAGATGCCTTCTCTGCTTTCATTTACTCGAAATACCCTTGCTGCAATCTGGGATACTACAATAGTCGCTGCAAACATTACAAAAACAGCTGCAAGGGAGATAATATTCTCCTCTAAAAAAGTCTCTGTAAATTGTGTTTTGACATTATAAATCATCATTGCAGGGATGATATAGGATGAGAGGAGCTTGGCAATGGATGTTTCCACCGTCTTATTGAAAACTCCTCTTTTTTTGATTATCAATCCAAAGCCCATGAGGATGAAGAGCGTATAAATGGAATTTAGTCCGTTATCTGTCATTTGATATTATCCTTTAATCTGAGTGCAATTTTTATAAGCTCATCCTTATTATTGAGTGCTGGGTTGTTTAAGACCTCAATTAAAAGCTGGTTGAGGGTGGTACCTATCCTTGGTCCGTTTTCAAAACCTATGGATAACAAATCATTTCCGTTTATGTTAAGATCTTTTATTTCAAGTGGTTCATTATTTTGAATAATAGTGGTTACCTTATCTAAAAGAGTATTGAATTTTTCATTGTCTGAAGGATCACCTGGTTTTCCCCCGAGATCTGCTTTTTTGAATTCAAAGAACAGGTTTACTTTATCTTTTCCAAAATCTGTAATGAGCCTTTTTATCTTTATTGGCTTTTTCATTTCCAAGGAAACCATGTGTTTATCAATTATTGTTTTAACAAGAGCCTTTGTTTCATTGTCAGATTTGAATATTGTCAGGATCTCTTCGGCCATCATGGAAGAAATCAGTTCATGTCCGGAGAAATGCCCTTTTCCATTTTCATCCATTGTAAAGGAATGAGGCTTGCCTGCATCATGGAATAAAGCTGCCAATCTTAAGTGTAATTCAGGCCTTGTGTTATCAACCACCTGCATAGTATGGAACCAGACATCCTTATCATGGAAGGAGGAGAATTGATTAAAGCCTGCCATTGGCAGAAGCTCCGGCAATATCACTTTAAGGACGCCGGTATAAAGCATCAGATTCAACCCAATTGATGGGACGGGGGACATGAGTATCTTTTTAAGCTCTGTATAAATTCTTTCTTTTGAAATGTTATTTAGAAGGTGACAGTTGTCTGACATACTCTTCAAGGTTTTCGGCTCTATATTGAAGTTAAGAGTTGATGCAAATCTGATTCCGCGGATTATCCTTAAGGCATCCTCTCTGAATCTGGTATTTGGGTCACCCACGGCTCTTATTAATCTATTGGAGATATCCTTTTGCCCTCCATAAAGATCAAGTAAGGTGCCGGTTTGGATATCATAGGCCATGGCATTTATTGTAAAGTCTCTACGTATTAAATCATCCTTAATGTCAGTGACAAATTTTACTTCCTCAGGATGCCTGGAATCCAAATATTCCCCATCCTGTCTGAAGGTTGTGACTTCATAGGATCCATCATGGGTCAATACTGTAACAGTGCCATGCTTAAGCCCTGTCGGGATAGTTTTTTTGAAAAGGTGGATAATATTTTCAGGCTTTGCATCGGTAACCAAGTCAATATCAGATTCTTTATCATCTGTTATTCCCATGATGTGGTCTCTGACATATCCGCCAACAATGTAGCACTGGTGTCCATTTTTATTCAATACTTCCGAAATATAGGCTGTTCCTTTATCTACTCTCATGATGTCCTCCTTATAAATAATTTTGTCTTCTGCTAATCATTGACTACTCTAATATTATATACCAAAATGCTTTGTTGCATGTTGTAAAATGGGGCTGGCAAATATCCTCCTGTTCATGGTTAATTGACCTTTATTGAACCTAATATGTTGTATAATTAACTTAAAGTTGGAGGTTGCGATGGAAATACATGTTAAAAGAATAAGTGAATATAATATCGGTGAAAGAGTAGACAGCTTTCTTATTATAAAAAGAGTGGATCTTAAAACCACAAATGCTTCAGGTAAAAAGTACCTGGATTTTATTTTGGGCGATGCCACAGGAGAAATTTCCGGGAAGCTGTGGGAGGTTCCTGTGGATGCTGAGGATTTATACCAGCCAAGCATGGTTGTCAGAGTACGCGGAACCATAACTAACTATCAAAATACTCCCCAGTTTAAGATTGAAAGAATCAGACCTGTATCCGAAAACGACAATGTAAATCCTTCGGATTTAGTTTTGTCAGCGCCATTGAATCCTGAGAATATGTTTGAAGAGATTCTGAATAAGTACATAGATTCAATGGATAATATGGATATCAAGAATATAACAGAGAAGCTGTTCATGGAAAATGAAGGCAAGCTTCACTATTATCCGGCTGCAAAGAGGAATCATCATTCCATAAGAAGTGGTCTTTTGTACCACATGCTTACAATGCTTAAACTGGCTGAAAAGGTCTGTGAGATTTACGATTTTCTAAACAGGGATCTTCTGTTTGCCGGAGTCATTTTGCATGATATGAGCAAACTGGATGAAATGGACTCCTCGGATCTTGGCATAGTCAGCGAATACACAGTTGAGGGCATACTTTTAGGACATATTACCCAGGGTGTAAAAAACATTGACAGAGCAGCCAGGGAGCTTGGAACATCCAAAGAAGTAACAATGCTGCTTCAGCATATGGTTTTGTCACATCACTATGAGCCTGACTATGGTTCACCGGTAAAACCCATGTTCCCTGAGGCAGAGGTTCTCCATCATATAGATATGATTGATGCCAGAATGTACGATATGAAAAATGCTGTTTCAGGACTGGAGAAGGGAACCTTCTCAGACTATATACTGTCCTTGGACAGAAGAAGAATATATAAACCGGATTTAGAATCAACTGATCACTTTGGGGAGGATTTTTAATTGAGCAACGTAAAGGATAATTTATTAAGGTATGTGGTGGTTAACACTAGATCAGATGAGAACAGCAGTGTTACACCATCCTCAGAAAATCAGTTGGTTTTGGCAAATATGCTTAAAGGGGAGCTCGAAGAACTGGGACTCGAAACAAGCCTTGACGAAAATGGGTACCTTTTCGGATATCTTGCTTCCAATTGTGATAAAAAGCTAAAAACTGTTGGTTTTCTGGCACATCTTGATACAGCAGATTTCAACAGTGAAAATGTGAATCCAAGAATTATTGAATATAAGGGTGGAGATATTGTCTTAAATGAAGAAAAAGATGTTGTCATGAAGGTATCTGACTTTCCAACACTATCCTCATACATAGGCCAGGATCTGATTGTAACTGATGGTACTACATTATTGGGAGCAGATGATAAAGCTGGAATAGCTGAGATTATGGCTGCCCTTAAAATATTACATGAAAATCCTGAAATTAAGCATGGCAGAATCCATGTTGCATTTACTCCGGATGAGGAAATTGGAAGGGGACCTGCACTTTTTGATGTGGAGAAATTTGGAGCTGATTATGGCTATACCATGGACGGTGGCCCATTAGGAGAATTGCAGTATGAAAATTTCAATGCAGCATCAGTCAAGGTGACTCTGCATGGAAGAAGCGTTCATCCAGGATCTGCCAAGAACAAAATGAAAAACGCCATAACCATGGCTAATCAGTTTGACAGACTCCTTCCAGAGGGTGAAAGACCTGAATATACAGAAGGCTACGATGGGTTCTACCATTTACTTGGTATTGGTGGGACTGTTGATAAAGCAGACTTAACTTATATAATCAGAGATTTTGATGCAAATAATTTTGTTGCAAGAAAAAATAAAATGATTGAAGCTGCAAATGAAATAGATAATATCTATGGAAATGGAACTGTAACTCTGGATATCAAGGATTCATACAGAAACATGAAGGAAATGGTATCACCTCATATGTTCATTGTTGAAAACGCCAGAAAAGCTATGGAGATGGCAGGGATTAATCCTATCATCTCGCCAGTCAGAGGTGGAACAGATGGAGCTCAGTTATCTTTCAAGGGTCTTCCATGTCCTAATATTTTCACTGGCGGCGAGAATTTCCATGGAGAATTTGAGTTTATTTCAGTCCAGTCGATGGAGAAAGCAGTTTCAGTAATTTTGAACATAATTAGGATAATCACAGAAGCAGAAAATGATGAGCTGAAATGATTCTAAAGTAAAAGACCTGGTCTAATTACCAGGTCTTTTACTTTCCATAGATAACTCATAAATGTTCCTAATTTAAGTGTTTTTCATGATTATGGTTTCAACCACATCTGCCACATGTTCAACTGAATCGCAGCATCTTTCCATGGTATCATAAATATTTGACCAAACCATGATATGAACAGGATCGATGGATTCAGTGTGGAGCTTGTGCATTGCATTAATATAGAACTTATCTCCCTCTTCTTCAAGGTTGCTGATTTCAACAATCAGCTTTTTTAAGTTTGCAGGCTTTTTGAAGGAGGGGAATTCATCCAGCATAACCTTTAAAGCTCCAGTTAATTTCAATATTATTTCTGAAAACTCTAGTGTATCTTCTCTGAGCGTCTTTACATTATACATATATAATTTTTGAATGAAGGACTCAATCATATCTGTAACATCATCCAACTCATTGGCAAGATTGACTATGTCTTCTCTTTCAATAGGGGCAATGAATTCATCAGATAATTTTTTTAAAAGCTTATGCTTTCTTAGGTCAGCCTCATGTTCTATTTCATGCATGATTTTAAGTTCTTCAATTAAATCAACTTCTTCATATTTTTCCAATGTTTTCTTCATTTCTTCAGAAATTTTGATGCTATATTCTGCAAGTTCACTGAAGGAATTAAAATAATAGTTTTGTTTTTTCAAAAGTTCCATCTCCTTAGATAATTAATTTTGAACATTTTCATAGACCAATGTTTGTTTTAGAAAAGCATCATAAATAGTTTTGCCACAAGGTATCCAATCAGTCCACATCCTGGGAATGTAAGTACCCAAGCTAAGACCATTTCTCCAACGATCTTCCAGTTCACTGAGGATACTCTTTTTGCTGCACCAACACCCATTATTGCAGTTGTTTTCGTGTGTGTAGTAGATACGGGTATGCCAGTAATAGAAGCCAATAAAAGGCACAAAGATGCAGCAGTGTCGGCTGCAAAGCCCTGATATTTCTGTAAACGAACCATATCCATTCCCACTGCCTTGATTATCCTGTAGCCTCCAACTGAGGTACCAAAGGCCATGACAGCTGAAACCAGAACCAGTAACCATCATGGCATTGAAAACTGGGCTGGGATTGTCTGACCCTGTGCCATATAAATTCCAAGGAGAAATACACCCATGAATTTTTGACCATCCTGGGCACCGTGCATGAAAGCCATTGCACCGGCACTTACTACCTGAAGATTTCCAAAAGTATCATTGGCTTGACTTCTTTTAATATTTTTGAATATTGTTTCTATTACTTTAACTACTATGTATCCGCTGAAAAAGCCCAGGAATGTTGAAAGTCCCAGTCCTTGTAATACCTTTACCCATTCATTAGGGTTAATTCCGCTAAGACCACCATGAAATGCGATGGCTGAACCTGACAGACCTGCAATCAGAGCGTGGGATTCAGATGTGGGTATACCAAAATACCAAGCTGCTGTTGCCCACAGAACTATTGCAAAGAGGGCAGCACATAAAGCTACCAAGCCTTCATTGCTGTTACCGAAGTTGACCATCTTAGAAATAGTTTCTGCAACAGATTTATTAATCATTGTCATGACTAATACTCCAAGAAAATTCATCACTGCTGCCATGGCGATGGCACGCTTTGGTTCCATTGATCTTGTAGAAATTACTGTGGCAATTGCGTTTGGAGCATCAGTCCAACCATTTACCAGGATAACTCCAAGGGTCAGAAGAACAGTTATCATTAATGGTGGATTACTCAGTGTATTTCTTATAAATTCCATAAACACCTCAAAAATCGTATATACCCTAATCTTACAACAAAATATGTTATGAGTACCTAACTTTATTAATTTCATGTTAAGCTAATTTACACGAAATTAACATTAATTTTTGAAGAATATACTGGTAACACTATGACATCCCGAGGTGCAAGGATTACATTTTGCCATAATCTAAAATCGTCAGGAATTAACAATTTGTTCTCAAATAGGAAACTCAAAGGATTTCAAATAAAACATTGAACTCCTTTGAAGAAAGCAATGAAGAATTCAATTGGATTAAAAAAAGAATAGCAAAGGAAAGTATCTTTAAAATATAATTTGCTTAATACGAAAAAATACCTCTGAATTAACAGAGGTATTTATGTCTATAAATTGATTGGATTTACTGAGCAGCTTCCTTAAGTTCGAAGTGAGCCTGAGGATACTTACAAGCTGGGCACACCAATGGAGCCTTCTTGTTTTCAGTAACATAACCACAGTTCATGCATTTCCAAAGAACTGCTTCTTCTCTTTCGAAGTACTTGCCTTCTTTGACAAGATTCCAAAGAGCCAGGTATCTGCTTTCATGCTGTTCTTCTATTTCAGCAATTTCCTTGAAGGAATGAGCAACAAGCTTATAGCCTTCTGCTAATGCATCTTCTTTGAAGCTCTTGTATAATACATCCCACTCTTCTCTTTCGCCATCTGCAGCTGCCTTAAGGTTCTTAGCTGTGTCAGCGATTGATGCCGGATAAGTTGCGTTAACTTCGATGATCCCCTCACCTAAGTTTTCAACTATATGATTATAGAATACCTGAGCATGTGCTCTTTCATTCCATGCTGTTTCCTCAAATACTGCTGCAACGTGCTCCAAACCTTCTTTTTTTGCAACTTCAGCGTAATAGGTGTACCTGTTTCTAGCCTGTGATTCCCCTGCGAAAGCCTTTGCCAAATTGGCGAATGTCTTTGATTGCTTAAAGTCCATATTAATCTCCTTTTTTTACACGATTGTTTTTTTATTTTAATCCCGAAGGATAAAATACGAATTAGTGGAATAGATTTTGATATTCTTTTTAAAGCTTGAAGTTTTCTCTGTTTTCCCCTTTAAAGAACAGAGCGAGTGTTCCCGGTCCTGCGTGGCTGCCGATAACCATGCCAATCGGGCTGATTGTACATTCTACAACATCGCTGTCGTTCATGACCATGTCCCTTAAAGCTATGGCATCTGCCTCACAGTCTCCATGACTTATATTGATTCTCTTTGTTCCAGGATAAGCTTTTTGCTTGAACATTTCATATAGAGTCGTTATTGCTTTTTTTCTTCCCTTGGCTTTTCCGACATTGACAAGTCTTCCCTCATCATTAATATTCAATATTGGCTTTATGCCAAGAATTGAACCAACTGTTGCCTGAAGTGATGAGACTCTTCCACCTCTTTTAAGATGGTTTAAATCGTCAACTGTAAACCAGTGGTTAACCTTGAGCTTCTCATTTTCGATAAACTCTGCTGTTTCATCAGCAGTTTTTCCGGCATCTCTCATTTCCACTGCATCCTGTACTAAAAGTCCGATTCCTAAAGATGCACTGTGTGTGTCAATGAGGATAATTCTGTCGTTGAAGGATGGGTCTTCGTCCACCATTGTCTGTTTTGCTATTGTAGCACTCTGATATGTTCCTGAAAGAACCTGGGAAAATCCAATATACAGGATTTTATCATGGTCTTTTAGTTTTTCACGGAATACTTCTTCAAACTGGTTGGCATTTACCTGGGAAGTGGATGAGGTTGCACCGTTTTTAAGAGATTCGAAAAATTCATGCATGGGTACTTCATCATAGGAATCCTCGTAGGATCTTCCGTTGAAGTGTGCAGTCAGACGGCAAACTGAAATCCCCCATTTATCTATAAGGCTGACAGGAATATCGGATGCTGAATCTGTAACAATATAAAAACTCATATTATTGCTCCTTAATTAAGCTATTTATTCAACACATATCAAAAAACCGAATTCTTTCGTGGTACTCAGTCTCTTAGATTAGAATCATTCTAATATTATCATTATGTGCCTACAATGTCTATTATAGATTAATTACACACTTATTGCCATTATGAAATTGTTAGTAATAAGAATAACAAATTCTTATTTTCTGAAAAAAATTCCCTTAAATTGCCATGATTTTTCTACTGGGGCTTTTTCCGCATAAATATTTATGACTTTTTCAATTAGTCTCAAATGTGGTCAATGACCTTTGTATGTGCATTGTTAATCCAAGGTCTTATATGATAAAATGGACTCATTAAAGTGAGGTGGGGAAATGACAGAGCGGGAAGTATATAATGCAGTCAAATCAGCGCTGGAAGAAAAGAAAATAAAAGAAGATCCGTTTGAAGTCTTAAGATTGATTTCTGAAGGGTTTCGGAATATAGATTACAGCTATCATAAGAAAAGAGAAGCAATTCTAATTCGTTTCGGAGAAGGCGAAAAGGATCTATTCAGAGGATTATTCAGAGGTAAGCCGGATTCTAAGGACATTGAAGGCGAACTGTTAATACTTGACTATATAAAGGATGGAATTGTAAGGGTAATCTGATGATTGCCCTTATTTTCATAGGAGGAGACTTTTTGTTGTGAAGAATTCTGAATCTATATTATTGGTAATTTCATTGATACTGGTACTGATAGCCGGTGTAATTTATGGACCTTCAGTTTTAACTCTGGCCTTGACTGTAATATCCAGCCTGTTGGTGTACAGACTCCTTGGCTTATTAAAGCTTAAGAAAAGCGGCAAGCCATTTTCGAAGCTTTGGATATTGTTTCTTTTGCCTGTGATGTTTGTTTTAATGATAGAGCTTTCTGTTGTTACTGACATGATGAGACAAAAGGGGCCAAGATCCGAGATAAAAGGAAATGAGGTAATTATAGTACCGGGAGCCGGAATAAACGGTGAGGAACCTTCTTTGTATCTTAAGGCAAGGCTTGATGGAGCTGCCAATATTATGAAGCAGCACCCTGGGACAAAGGCTGTTGTATCTGGAGCTAAGGGTCGTGGTGAAGTAGTTACAGAAAGTGAGGTAATGAAAAAATATCTCATCCGTGAAGGAATAGATGGAAACCGTATATTTGAGGAGAATAAAGCGGCAAGTACCTTTAACAATTTTAAGTATTCAAAGGAAATCATGGAGAAGGAAGGATTGGGAGAGGATATTATCATTGTTACAAATTCCTTCCATAATCTAAGATCGATGAAAACTGCGGAACAATATGGACTAAAGCCAATTGCAGCACCAGCACCGAGTCCCATATTCGGCTTGAGGATTTTCTATGCCCTTAAGGAGAGTGCATCTTTTTTGAAAATGATTATTGAATCTGTGCTACTTAGGTTAACTTTTCTATAAATTTCGTTGATAATTAAGAACTTTCTTTGATTTGGGATATCATTGAGATAGTGTGGAGAGAAAAGATAAAAAAGAAACTCCATAACTATTGAAATTAGGATGTGTTTAAAATGGATAAGGGTCAGTTCCTGTTTACGGCCATAGCTCCGATTTATGGAAGATTCTTTAACTACCAGATAGATATGTATAAAAGACTGATTAAAAGCGCGCCGGAGCTGTTCAGCCCTGAGGTGCCAATGGATATTGTCGATGTAGGATGTGGCACAGGAGCTTTGGCAGCTGTATTAAGTGACATGGGACACCAGCTTACCGGTGTTGATGGATCCTGGAAAATGATTGATATTGCTGTTAGAAAAACTAAAAATCAGGACATTAACTTTATAGTAAGTAATGCAACAAAGAAAATTCCACTGGAGGATAAATCCTTTGACATGGCTATAACCTCCTTTGTAGCTCATGGATTTAAGAAGGAAGACAGACTGAAGCTTTATTCTGAAATGGAAAGGCTTTCTAAAAAATATATAGTGATTTCTGACTATAATAAGAAAAGGGCTTTATTAACCAGTATTGCTGAGTTTTTAGAAAGCGGTGATTATTTCAACTTTATAAAAGAGGTTGAGGAGGAGCTTAAAAATAGATTCGGCAATTTGAAGGTGATTAATAATGGCAGGCTGTCTGCTTTTTATGTCATAGATCTTGAAAGCAGGCAATAAATCTGAGAAACGGAATCCAAAGTCAATAAATAGATTAAAATAAAGAAAACATTACGCCCCATGAGCAGAAGAGCACATGGAGCGTAATATTTTAAACTGGTAAATATTATATTTTAGGGAAGTTATACTTTCTTAATTTTCAGTGGTGGTATCTGCTGCCGGAGCTTCTTCAACTTCAGCATCAGTTGTTACTGTTCCCTTAGGCTCTGAAATTATAAACATGAGCTCGTCTGCCTGAGTTATCATTTCTATTCCTTCCGGAAGCTCTATGTCGCCGGCTGTAACTCTGTCCTCAGGAGTTTTGCCCTGCAGGTCAATTACAATTTCTTCTGGAATCTTATCTGCCTCGCCCTTTACCTGAACTTCATTGAAGTTGATATTGGCGATGAGCTTTCGAAACATTACCTCATCCTCATTGATGTACTTCACAGGAATTGTCAAGGTAAGAACCTCATCCATTGCAACTGATTGAAAATCAGCATGGATTGCCTTTGCAGTCAAAGGATCTCTTTGAACCTTTTTAACTACAGCATTCAGCTTATCTTTTCCAAGCTTTATACTCAAAATTGATGATTTTGTATTATTTTTTAAAAGCTCAGATAAAACCTTGGCTTCAACATAGATGGACTGGCCTCCGGCCATCTTGCCACCATAGATTACACCTGGGATTTTTCCCTCGTTTCTCAATCTTTTTACGTTTTCGTTCTCTCTTCTGTAAAACTCATAGGTTATTCTGTCTGACATAAATACTCTCTCCTTTATGCTTCTATTCTTCTAAACTACTAACATTATTATTCTACAGTGTTTAGAGAAAAAGAGGGTATTTTCTTGCAAAGTTTACAGTTTATTACTATTGTGGTCACAATATATTTAAATATTCATTAAGGATAATAATACCTTATATCAAAAATATTTGCGTATATTATTATCTTTTGACTGGGCCTCTCCAGAACATCATTCCGCCCTTTAGGTCAAAAATATTCTCTATGTTGGCGTTTTTTAAGATTCTGTATGCCATTGAGCTTCTGCTTCCTGAGTGGCAGTAAAGCAATATATCCTTACCCTTGGCGCTCATTGCTGAAATCTCAGTTACCTTGGCTGAAAGCTGATCCAAAGGTATGTTTTTTGCCTTATCCAAATGACCGCTTCTGAACTCTCCCGGGCTTCTGACATCTATAACCTGGCCGCCTGCAGCCATCTTTGCTTTAAATTCTTCTTCGTTTAATGAGTACTCTTTTTTAAATAAACCAAACATTCTAATTACCTTCCTCAATTGTTTTACAAAAACAATAATAACTCATATATTGGAATATTGCAATATTTCGATATATGTTTTAAAAATTAATTTTTACTTGGTAGTACAAATGGAATGTCTATACCGAATCACTTATTTTTAGGTTTGATTTAGATTTACGATATATAAGCAAGATGAAAATTACCAGAAGGGACAATATCACAGCCTGGGTCAAAGTCATATAAATGGATTGTCTGGACCAGGCGAAATTTTCAAGCCGTTTGACACCAAAGCCTGAATAGTATGAATTAACTGTAGCAAATGAAAATTGTTGGCTCCAAATAGGATATTGGAAAATTTGAAGAATACCCATTCTGTTAGATTGGGCAGTAATTAATGATGCCAAGGAAATTGAGGACATGGCAGTTGGAAACAGAATTGAAATTAAAATACTGTTTGATAACAGGTATATTATAACTGAGAAAAGGGCAATAAATACGCTGTAGAGGAGATCCATTCCCTGAACTGACAGCATCAGCTTGAAATAGGACATGGATTTATACATATTGTCTGGTTCAGTACCAATTCCTGCACTTGATCCCGAATAGCTCACAAGCCTTATGCCATCATTTGGATATAGTGCTGAAAATACAAAGTACATTATGGTTTTTATAAGGATAATCGACGCAACAATCAATAATAAGGAGGACACTATCTTAGCCAGGTAGACCTTACTTTTTGTTGTTCCTCTTGGTGCTTTTCTTCTCATTACTGAAACTGCTGTCAAAGCACTGAACAAGGGTAGTAACAGCTGGTTCATGATTTTTGAGGTTTTCAGCATTTTTGAATTTGATCCTAAGGGTATCATGGACACCTGTTTATTTTTAATGTTGATAGCCATGTCCCTGATTGACTCGTTTTCGCTGGCAAGCCCTTCATCAATTTTCTTTTTGATTTGGTCTATTGAGCTTAAATGATCGAAGTTGCCATAAAGAGCATTTGACAGCTCGGAAATTGGGATTATAGCCGCAACTCTGTAGAAGTACTCCTCATCTGTAAAGTCCTTTATCTGTCTTAAATGTGATTTGTATGAATCGATGTAGTGCCAGTCACTATTTTCAAGAAGACTTATTTCTTCCTTTGCTAAAATCTCCGTTGCTTTAAGATCAGCTAATTTTCTTTCGCCTTCCGAAATGATTTTCTCGAGATTGTTGATTGCTTTGGTTCTGTCTGTTTCGCCAACTATACTGTATCTTTCAAGCATATAGGAAGAAGGAAATACACCGATGAGTATACCTATAACTATTATTAAAATAATTGAGGGGAGAAAATATGGGGCTTTCATTTCACGAAGCAGGTTATATCTGACCAACCTAAAATTCTTCATTATTTATTCCTCCCTTTTCAATGTTTTTATAAGGAGTCAGAACTATATAGAGCATGGCCAGGGTACTTGTGAACATGACTATCAAGCCAAGGAAATAATCTCTTACCATTTTTATGGTATCCAAGTCAAGGATGTAGTTATATGAATCAGGGATAAAAAGAGTATCCCTGAAGGAGGATGAATAGGTTAAAAACAAATAGTCCAACGGACGGCGCAGGGTATCAAACCCAGTCAATGTGCCTGCAAGAAAATAAGCACCAAAGAAAAGGATGATGATCAAAAGCTTATCTTTGACAAATCTTTTTAAGACCATCAGAAACGCTATGGCAGAACCTATCTGGAAAATTTGATATAAAAGCATGAAAAGGGAGCCTTGAAGCATATTAATTGTCCCGTGCATAGTAAGTCCATTCAAGAATACTTGGAATTGATAGCCAATAAAGGAAAATATTGCATCGGGAGGATAACCTGATTTTATCCTGAGATTGAAAAATCCCAGCATATCAACAGGACCAACTCCATATATAACTGAATAAGCAATTGTAAAGAAAAGGATGGGGGCTGTTAAAACAAGGATGACAGCAATAAAATTCGAGGTGAAATGAGACAGGGTGGCAAAGGTGTTATCCAAAAGCCTGTGATTTACACTGTTAATATCGGTGTCTTTATAAAGGACGACTGCAGCTGAAAAAATGAGTATTAGCATAGAGGTGAAATTTCCTGAAAAGAAATTAAAATAGGCTATGCCAGATATTTTTTCATATTCTCCGACCTCATGGTGGTTTACAACATTATGCAGTAATACCTTCTCCATGTTTTTATAGTTGGAGGTATTTACAATGTTTGGATCTGTGGTGTCCATGAATTGATCAAAGGAGAATGCAATGACATTTTGCTGTTCATCAAAGCCATTGGCGGCATTTAGATTTGACTGGCTATTGTTGAAGCTGGATTGACCTATGTCCTCTGTAAGCCTTGAAGAGGGAGTTACTATTTTGTTGAAATAAGCTGGAATCAATATTGAGAGCAATATAACCAAGCCCAGCATCAGAAATGGAGCGGGCTTACTGAATATGCTTTTCAGGTCGTATTGTATGAGACCTTTGAGTTCCTTCAGGGTATGCTTTTTCATATCCAACCTCAACATCTTTTTTGTATATTATCTCTTTGGAAGTATTTCGAAGCTTCCGGGACTTAATCCCCTGGATTTCAGAACCTTTATTAAATCCTTGGCATCCTCTTTTCTGACTTCGAGAATATAGGAATCCACATTTGGTTCAAAAAACCTTACAATACTGATTCTTCTCAGTGAAAATTCAGTTTCATTGCTGACCGGCAGCTTTACTAAAACATGCTCCAATTCCGGCATGATATCTATGGTCTTTTCCTTGACTTCAAAAAAATCATTATCATCAATATTCAAGTTTTTCCTTGAAAAGCCGTCAGAGTCAATTGATGGCCTTGTCTTGAACTCATATCCTTCTGAATCATAAGTGTATGATTTTTGATGCTCAACAGGGCTTTGCTTGCTTGTGTATTTAGGCTTCTCACCGCTTCTTAAATCTATAAACTTCGGGTTTAGATTATTAAATTCTCCGGGTCTTGTTGTCACAATAAGCAATGCTCCGCCGGCATTTACAAATAAATTCAAATTGTTCAGAAGTTCAGTTCTTTCTTCAACCCCCAGTTTTAGGAGGGGATCTTCGAGAATAAGGAGTTTTGGATCATTAAGGAGGGAACATATTAATTTAAGCATATAGCTCTCAAATTCAGTGAAACTTTGGATTTTAAGCGGCAATAAGTGAGTAAGCTCATATTGCTCTGCCAGTTCATAAGCTCTTTTTTTCTTTGTACCGGTGAGTATTGCGGCAAGCTCCAATTCGTCTTTTCCTTTAAGGGCCTTATCCAATTGATCTGATTCCATTATTATTGAGTACTTATCGGGGGTATGAATATCACCACCGGATCTTAAGGCGGGCTCTTCAATTACATAGACAAGATCCCTTAAGCCTTCCTTGTCTTCAGCGGATATTACAAGGGCTTCTCCCCTTGAAATCTCAATATTAAGATTTAGAACCTTGCTTCCTGTAAGCCTGAAGGATAGATCCTCCACCTTGAATACTGCTGTCATAATCTATGTACAGTACGGTGTACCGCTTGCTCCTTTAATTATTTGCTGCTGATTCTTCCATATGTATTCATTTTACTATGTTTTGTGGATGAAATTAACCTTATCCAAGGATATTAAGAATTCCCGGCTATGCATATTAACTTAGACATGTAGAAATATAAATTTCATGCAATTTCATCTTGAGATTATAGAACAAAAGTTCTATAATAAATAAAAAGAACATACGTTTGAAAGGAGAATAGGTATGAAGCTGAGAGCATTACCAATAGAGATGATAGGGTGGTTCGATTTCAGCGGAGATTTAAAACCGGTGAGCTTCAGATTTGACATAGGCGGGGAACTCTTCAAGGGAAGGATCCTAAGCGTTCAAAAGAAATTCAAGGAGAAATTTGCCGGTAATGACATGGAGGTATTCACCTGCAATGTTGAAATTGATGGAAGACAGACCTTGGCAGAATTTAAGTATGAGGAAGCAACCCATAAATGGATGCTTTTCAAAATCTGATGGGAGAGCACATTTTTTAGTGTTAATTGTTGCAAAATATTGTTTACATTAAATTCATATGCTTAGAAAACTGGAGACTTTAATTATATTCAAAAGAAATTTTGAGGAAATAATAAAATGATTTATTGAATCAGGCTTTACATTATGTTTTTGTTAAAAACATGGAAATGTGAAGCCTTTTTTTGTGTATTTTTAAGTAAAAAACCATATTTACATTTTTATTAAAAGTGCTATTATTGTCTTGTAGTTGTGCAAGCGATTGCACAAAATCTATCAGGAGGAGAACCATGAAGAAAAGATCAAGCGGGATATTAATGCACATTTCATCACTGCCCGGACCATATGGAATCGGAGATTTTGGGAAGGGTGCCTATGAATTTGCAGATTTTATTAAATCCACCGGTACTGGCTATTGGCAGATATTACCACTTGGAATAACTGGATATGGTGACTCTCCTTATCAAAGCTTCTCAGCCTTTGCGGGAAATCCTTACTTTATCGACTTGGATGAGTTAATAAAGGATGGGTACTTAACCAAGGCAGAGGTTAAAAAAGCTGACCTGGGAAATGACCCGGGAAAAGTCGACTATGCCAAGCTTTATGAAAATAAAATGCCTCTTTTGAAAAGGGCATATAAAAAAGCATCGGCAGATCTTAAAAATGAACTTGATGAATTCCTTAAAAAGGAAAAAGCATGGCTGGAGGATTTTGCTCTGTTCATGGCTATAAAGGGCACAAGGGATGGAGAATCCTGGCAGAAATGGCCTAAAAAGCTTAAGGAACACGATAAAGCAGAGCTCTCTAAATTTACTAAATCCCATAATGACGAAATTTATTTTTGGATATTCACACAATATTGCTTCTTTAATCAGTGGGAAAAGCTTAAGGCATATGTAAACTCACTTGGTATAAAAATAGTCGGAGATATTCCGATTTATGTGGCTGAAGATGGAGCAGATGTATGGAGTAACCCTGAGATGTTCAAGCTGAATAAGGGCTTGGCACCGGTTGCTGTTGCAGGATGCCCTCCTGATGCTTTCACCGATGAGGGTCAGCTGTGGGGTAACCCAATATATGATTGGTCAAAGGTTAAAACTGATGGTTATAAATGGTGGATCAAGAG
>JASDTM010000152.1:0-21788 GCA_041891535.1 Clostridiaceae bacterium | reverse complement strand
CAAGAGAATCGAAGAATCCTTCAGACTTTTCGATACAGTAAGAATAGATCATTTCAGGGGTTTTGAATCCTATTGGGAAATACCTGCAGGATCTGTTAATGCCATTAACGGAGCTTGGGTGGAAGGACCTGGTATTGGACTTTTCAAAGCTATAGCCAAAGAATTAGGTGATTTGGACATCATGGCAGAAAATCTTGGTTTTCTGACAAAGGAAGTTGAGGATCTCATAGACGAAACCGGATTCCCGGGAATGAACGTCATGGTATTTGGCTTCGATCCATATGGAGATTCAAGCTATCTTCCACACAACTATATTAGAAACTCCGTTGTTTATACAACAAACCACGATACTCAAACACTCATGGGATATTTTAAAAGCACATCCAAAAAAGAATCAGCCTTTGCAAGAAAGTATCTGAAGCTTAATTCCAAGGAAGGAATTAACTGGGGCTTTATAAGAGGTGCCTGGGCAAGCGTTTCCTACCTTGCAGTAGTACCTGTGCAGGATCTTTTAGGACTGGATGACAAAGCAAGATTCAACATACCATCCACATTGGGTAACAACTGGGATTGGAGAATGGAAAAGGGAGCATTGGATGAGAGTATCCGTAAAAAGCTTTCTGACCTGAACACGACATACAGGAGGTAATTATGTCTTGGAACAAAATCAGTTCTGATGAACTGACTGATATTTCACGATTGCTATTCAGAAGGAAATTTTCTGAATTACCACAAAAAGATAAATATCGTGCATTAAGCACAGCAATAATGAAAAGGGTAATCCCAATCTGGGATGAAACTGAGGAAAAACTGAAAGATAAGAAAAAAGCTTATTATCTGTCAGCAGAGTTTCTCATGGGAAGAGCATTAGGGAATAACCTTATTAACTTAAAAGTAGAAGATGAGGTAAATGAAGAGCTTAAAAAGCTTGGAATTGACCTTAATAAAATAGAAGAAGCAGAAACTGATGCCGGACTTGGCAACGGCGGCTTGGGAAGACTAGCAGCATGCTTCCTGGATTCCGCTGCGACACTTGGATACCCCCTGGATGGCTATGGAATAAGATACGAATATGGTATATTCCATCAGCAGATAATCAATGGTATGCAGGTTGAAGAAGGCGATGACTGGGATTCCTTCAACGATCCATGGTCAATTAAAAGGGAAGACGAGAAAAAGCTGATCAAGTTTGCTGACACCTCAGTTTACGCAGTACCCTACGATACACCTGTCATAGGATATGGGGGCAAAACAGTCAACACCTTAAGACTATATACTGCTGAGCCTTTGAAGAAGTTCAATTTTGATGACTTCAACAGCGGAAGATATGATGAATCCGTGGAAGAGCTCAATGATGCCATGAATATTTCAAGGGTCCTTTATCCAAATGATTCTACAAGGGAAGGAAAAATACTGAGGTTAAAGCAGCAGTACTTCTTCACCTCGGCATCACTGCAGGATATTTTGGATAGGTATCTTATATCTGGTAAGGATATAGAAGATTTCCACAAATATCATGCAGTACAGCTTAATGACACCCATCCATCTGTTGCAGTTGCAGAGTTGATTAGACTATTCATTGACAGGGCAGGGCTTGATTTTAATAAAGCCTTTGATATAACACTTCAGACACTTGCTTATACAAATCATACAATATTGGCTGAAGCATTGGAAAAATGGGATATAGACCTGTTTAATGAGCTGTTGCCAGAGGTTTACTTCGTAATCAAGAAAATTCAGGCAAGGCTTGAATCGGAAATGACCATAAAGGGTCTGACCAAGAAGGAAATAGAAAAAATCAGCATAATAGACGGCAAGAAGATCAATATGGCCTTCCTTGCAATATATGGAACACACTCAACCAATGGAGTGGCTGAATTACACACAGAAATATTAAAGGATACCGAACTGAATAGCTGGTATAAAATCTACCCGGAAAGATTCAACAACAAGACCAATGGAATAACTCAAAGAAGATGGCTGTTAAAATCAAATCCGGAGCTTTCAGAGCTGATAACTGAGCTTTTAGGAACTGATGGTTGGATAACTGATCTAAAGCTGATTTCAGGATTAAGGAAATTTGCTGATGACGAGGAAGTCTTAAAAAGGTTCATAAAAATAAAGGACGAGAAGAAGGAACAGCTTACAGAATACATCAGATTCAATGATGGTGTGAGCCTGGATATGGATTCCATCTTCGATATACAGATTAAAAGACTCCATGAATACAAAAGGCAGCTTTTAAATGCCTTCCACATTCTTGATTTATATTACAGAATCAAAGCCAAGGACCCAAAGGTAACCTGCAAAAGAAGCTTCATCTTCGGAGCAAAATCTGCACCTGGCTATCACAGGGCAAAGGGAATAATCAAGTTTATAAACGAGATTAAAAACCTGATTGACAATGATCCTCTTGTAGGAAAATACATCAAGGTGGTATTCGTTGAGAATTACAATGTCTCCTACGGAGAAATGCTATTCCCGGCAGCAGATATTTCTGAGCAGATTTCAACTGCAGGAAAGGAAGCTTCAGGTACCGGAAACATGAAGTTCATGCTGAACGGAGCCTGCACAATTGGAACCTTAGATGGTGCCAATGTGGAAATAGTTGAGGAAGCAGGAGAGGAAAATAACTTCATCTTCGGAATGAAGGTTGAGGATATTGAAAAGATCAAGGACTCCTATGACCCTAAGGTATATTACAAAACAGTACCTGGTTTGAAGAGGGTTATAGATACTCTGATAGATGGAACCTTCTCAGATGATGGTTCAGGAGCGTTCAAGGATCTTTACGAATCCTTATTGGAAGGCCATGACTGGGAGAAGGCAGACACGTACTTTGTATTAAAGGACTTCGATGAATACAGAAAAGCTCACGAAAGAGTATGTGATGCATATTTGGATCAGATGAAGTTTGCAAGAATGTGTTTCTTGAATATTGCCGGAGCAGGAAAGTTCTCCTCCGACAGGACAATAGAACAATACTCGGAAGAAATTTGGAATGTTGAGAGGCTTCAATAAAAATTAGTTGTGAATATGTTATTAACTAATGGTAACGCCGGCCTACATATTAACCCAAAATTTACTTTTGGTATATAATTTAATTAGTATTTGTCATTTGCTTAGCGAATGAAGAATAAATAATGTGATTATGTCAATTAATTGTTAATTACATGAAACTTAAAAGGTTAACTTAGATTGAAGAGATTACATTACTATAAAAAAATCTGGGAGGATTTAAAATGAAGAAATTGACAAGCCTTTTACTTACTACAGTAATGGCGGGATCAGTATTGGCAGCTTGTGCACCTGCACCTACTGACAATACAACTGCAGCAGGAACAACTGCAGCAGGAACTACAGCAGCGGGAACCACAGCAGCTGGTACAACAGCACCAGCAACATCAGATCTTGCAGCAGAGATCTCAGTATCAGCAGACAAGGACTGGATACCTTACTATGAAGCAGCAATCAAGAGAGTTACTGCAAAGTATCCTAAATCAAAGATCACTATCAAGGATGTAGGAGCATTTGACGTATTCACAGTCATCGACTCAACTGACGCAACTAACCCTGACGTTCCAGACGTATTTGCAATACCTGCAGACAGAATGTATGGCTTGAATGGAAAGAATGCACTAGCTAAGATCGACGCTAAGAAAATCGCTGATGAAATCGGCGGATTCGTAGACTATGACAAGAACTTCGGCGGAAACCTTAAGATTGGTAATGACTATTTTGCAATACCAATGAACATTGAAACTCTTGCAGTTTTCACTAACAATACAAACGCTAAGGCTGCATCAATAGATGTAACTAAGCCAGTAGATTTCAAGGATGCAAAAGACCTTCAGATAATGATCCCTGCACATGATGCATGGTTCGGTGTTTCATTAGCTAACTCAGCAGGACTTAACCTTCTAGGCAAAACTGCAGATGGAAAGCTTGAATCAGATATGACTAAGGATTGGGCAGACTTAGGAGCAGACAAGCAGGCCGTTATCAATACTCTTTATGAGTACTGGAAGGTTATAGACGCTCAGGCTCCAGAAATCTGGGACAGAGACAAAGCAGGCTCATACATTGACGAACAGTTCAAGGACGGCGGAAAAGCAGTTTGGAGAATTGACGGACCTTGGGCAATAGCTAACCTTCAGAAGCTTTCACCAGATCTAGGTGTAGCACCACTTTCAAACATCACAGTTAACGGCAAGCCTCTAAGACACTGGCAGGGCGGATGGGGATTATCCATCAATGCTAGAAACGAAGAGAACGCTGACAAGATGCTTCTTTCAACTGAGCTTATAAAGGAAATCTTAAATCCTGAGTACTTTGAAGACTTCTTCAGTGCAACTGGTAAGATCATGCTTAACGTTCCAGCTGAGAAATATGCAGCATCAACAAAGCTTACAGACATTCAGAAGAATGTTATCGGAGCTATAATCGAATCCTTCAAGAATGCAGAAGCAAGACCTTTATTCGACGAGTGGGGACAAGTATGGCCTTCATGGCAGAATGCTCTTCTTTCATGGTCATCAATAAAGCCGGCAACTGTTGAAGATGCATACAAGGCTCTTCAGGATTCATTCAAGACTATGATGGGTAACTTCGGACAGTAATATTCAACTATAATAAAAAAATAGGGAAGATGGCTTAAGCCTCTTTCCTATTTTTTAAAACAAATGTAAACGTAATTATTGAAAACACTTCGTTTTATGAGGTTTTAGCTGTTTTAAGCAATTATCGGCACTTAATTATTAAGCATCAAGGATTTAAAGATGGAAATAACCAGGAAACTACCACAAAAAATACTAATGTTTATTCTTATCACCTCTGGAATCATGATTTTGCTGTCTTCCGTAGAGGCCTTGTTAAAAGCCAAGGACACGGAGCTTTTTTACATGGTAAGCAGAAGGTTTAAAGAGAATGGAACCGGGGAATTGGCATATTCAGACTATGTATTCTCTGTACTTTCAGTCTATTTTATGAAAATAATTCCACCCATAGGTTATTCGATAACATCATACCTTTCTTTTAGAATATTCAGGGTCGGAAAATCATTCATGGCAGTCTGGGGCATTGTGCTCCTGGGAAGTCTTGTTTTGCACTTACTGACCTTGGAAATAAATAACAATTTTTACTATCTCATCGGAATTGGGTATGTGCTTTTATTCATAAGCATTTTCCTTTTGAAGTCCGATTTCGATAAACATTCAAACACCACTGAGTAGAGGAGGAAAATATGGGAGCATTAAAAGAAGTGCTATATGACCATATAGGAAGAGAGTATCCAAGACTTAACAAGTATCTTGATGAGCTTGCAGCCTTAGAAGGCCGGATCCTTCGCAAGGAAGGGGATGTGACTCAGTTAAAGTCACAGCTTGATGAACTGAAGAAAAACAAAAGCAATCATCCCTACATTTTAAAACTGGAAGAATTTAAAAAGAAGGAAAAAGAATTTTTATCCCATCTTGCCAATGAAAAGACCGCATATGCAAATGAACTAAGTGCAGAGAAGGACCAGACTTCAAAAAAGTTTAAGGAAGAGCTGTTCCAGGAACAAAAGAAGGAAGCCTTCTATGATGCCTACAAGGATTTTGATTATGAGGCAAAGCTTAATTATGAGGTTGCAAAGCTTAAGGAATATCATCTGCCTTTGATTGTTAAATTCAGAAAAGATACTGATGATGCAATTGCAAAGGCAAGGGCCAGCGAAGGCACAATAAATCCTGAAGCCGTCAGCAGGGCAAATGCAGAATACCAGGAATTTGAAAAGAATCAGAGAGAAAAATTCAATCTTGAGGTGGAAAAGCTGAAGAATCTCAAGAACGAGAAGCTCATTTCAGCAAAGGCTTTAGCAAACGGAACCCGTGAATTAAAGCAGGAAATGAAGTCAGCTTTGACTGTCAAGAAGCTTCAGATTCCGGACCTTGCTGTAAAAGAGCAGATAGCAACTCATGAGTTTAATTTAAAGAGCCAGACTGCCACCATGGTTAATACCATGAACAAGGATATAGCTGATGTCAGAAGAAAGACACCAGTGGAAAAGGAACCTACAATTCCTTGGAAATCAATTATTTCGGCACCATTCCCGGGCCTTGGCCAGATCTTAAACGGACAGCTGATTACCGGCTTGCTTTTCTTGATAGGCACAGTATTTATTTATACTGTGGCTGTACCATATGCACTTGGATACAACAATTTCCAGGGTAATGGCTTAAGAGGATTGTACACCCTTGCAGAAGGCGGCAGAAGACTTGATAAATCACAGATTTATATGATTGAAGGTATTTTGGCTATTGCACTTTTAGTTATCTCACTGGCTATTATAATAGTCAGCTTCAGATCAAACTGGAAGGTTGAAAACAACAAGAACAAGGGAATCAGAGAACAGAATTGGTTTGAAACCAAGACTTCCATAGAGCAGAACGGGTTCCCATATCTTGTAACCATGCCTGCCTTGATTGTGCTAATATTCATAGTTTTAGTCCCGATTGCTACAACCATACTGCTTTCCTTTACTAATATGGATCCTCAGCACCAATCAAAATTCACCTGGATAGGATTGGACAACTATATGACCATATTCCAGGGAAAAGGAATTGTTGGTAAAGCATTCTGGAATATTTTGTCCTGGACAATCATATGGACACTTGTTGCAACAACACTCCTTATTATCGTGGGCTTTGCCTTATCACTTATTGCAAATAACCCAAGGATAAAAGGAAAGGCTTTCTTCAGGACCGTATATCTACTTCCATGGGCAGTACCTGCCTTCGTCACCATAATGTTCTTCTCACTTATGATGGCACCGGGCGGAGTTATATCAAATATAGTAAACAGCGTCTATGCCTTCTTTGGAGGCGTGGGTGACATAAGAATAAAATCAGATACCAATGCAACAAGAATTGCCTTGATTTCAGTGAAGATATGGCTGGGTTCAGCATATATATTCTTACTGTCCACAGGAGTTTTACAGGCAATACCAGAAGACCTTTATGAGGCAGCTCAGATAGATGGAGCAAGTGCTTGGCAAAAAGTTTCAAAGATTACACTGCCGCTGGTATTATTCCAGACAGCACCGCTTCTGGTTAACCAGTATACCTTCAACTTCAATGACTTCGGTATCATAACCATGTTTAATAACGGTGGTCCGTTTGATACGACAAAGTATGGAAATCTTGCAGGTTCATCTGACCTTTTGATTTCATACATATATAAATTGACGATGAGTTCCCAGTACCAATCATTGGCTGCGGCAGTAACCATGCTGATTTCACTGGCATTGATGTTCTTTGCGTTCATCGGCTTCAGAAATTCTAAGGCGTTCAAGGAGGAAAAATTATAATGGCTGAAAAAACAACAAAAAAACCTGTTCAGACACAAAAACTCAATTTGTCTGATAAGATGCCACTTACACCATTAGGGAAGCTTGGCCTTGGACTTAGCTATGTAATTTTAATTTCATGGGCACTGCTCATTATAGTACCATTGATCATCATGATTTTGTCAGCCTTTAACGGAGCACAGGGTTCAAGAATAATAATGGACTCAAAGTTTGTATTCTCCTTGGATCACTTCAAGTATTTGTTTGAGAAGACATTTTTCTTGGACTGGGTAAAAAACACCATATTTATTGCAACTGCAACGACCATAATAACTCTGATAATTGTATCCTTCACAGGCTACGCATATTCAAGATTCAGATTCTCAGGCAGAAAGGCTTCACTGATGGCTATAATGCTTATTCAGACCATACCTACCTTTGCGGGAATCCTGGCTTACTTTACAATGCATACTTTAATATTCAGCAAACTTCCATTCTTCTCAAGACAGATGATGTTAATCGCCATCTACTCAGGTGGTGCAATAGCCGGAAACACCTTTATTTTAAAGGGGTATCTTGATTCAATATCTACAGAATTAGACGATGCAGCAAGGATAGATGGTTGCTCAAATATGGATGTTTACAGACTGATAATAATGCCAATAGCAAGACCGATGCTTTCAATAATTGCATTATGGTCCTTCATGGGTCCGTTCAATGATTTCCTTTTACCAAGGGTTTTATTGACAAGTACTAAGGACTACACCCTTGCAACAGGGTTATTTACAATGATTAACGATATGAGGAACCTAAGGGAGCCCTCATTTGCAGCAGGAGGCTTTTTAACAGCCCTGCCAATAGTCATATTGTTTATGGTTTTACAAAAACAGCTGGTTTCAGGACTTGCTTCCGGCGCAGTAAAGTAGGAGGATCACATGAAGGTAGAATTAAAAAATATAGGTAAGAAATACGAAAGCAGAGAAGAATTCACTATCAGAAACATAGACCTTGAGATTCAGGACAAGGACTTCTGCGTTATCCTCGGGCCTTCCGGATGCGGTAAGACAACACTGCTCAGGATGATTGCAGGACTAAACTCTATTACTGAGGGAGACCTGATGTTCGGCGGAAGAAGAGTAAATGAGGTTCCTTCAAAGGACAGGGATATAGCCATGGTATTCCAAAGCTATGCACTTTATCCTCATATGACAGTCTATGATAATATGGCCTTCTCCTTGAACATGAGACATGAAAGAAAAAGTGTAATAGATGAAAGAGTAAACGAGGCGGCTCAGATACTGGATATAGTTAAATATCTACACTCAAAGCCATCTGACATATCAGGAGGACAAAGGCAGAGAGTTGCCCTTGGCCGTGCAATTGTTCGTAAACCAAAGGTTTTCTTGATGGATGAGCCTTTATCAAACCTTGATGCAAAGCTTCGTGAGCACATGAGGGTTGAGTTGGTAAGAATCCATAAGAATCTTGGCACAACCTCAATTTATGTAACCCATGACCAGACTGAAGCCATGACTATGGCAACACTTATAGTTTTGATGAATGATGGTAAGATACAGCAGGCAGGAACTCCAGCTGAGCTCTATAATACACCGGCAAATATATTTGTTGCAAAATTCATCGGATCTCCGACAATGAATATATTCAACGGTACAATTAAGAATGGTGCATTTGAAGGAGTCAATGGAAAGATTCATGTTGTTCCATCAGAGCATGACATGGAGGATTTAAAGGCATACGAAGGAAAGAATGTTTCAATGGGTATCAGACCGGAAAGAGTTATGCCAGAGGGTAAAATCGGAGACAGCTTCGAAGCCTTTGTTGATGTTGTGGAAACACTTGGTAAGGAAAAACTCTTGTACTGTAAGATAGAAGATGGTCCAGACATGGTAATATCTGTTCCCGGACACTTGGAATTTGAAGAGGACAAGCACTATAAATTCGGTTATGATGTCACTGCACTTCATTTCTTCAACACAGATACAGGTGAGAGGATAAAAACAGCCCTTCCTCCGACTCTTGCAGAACCAAAGGTAATGGAAAGCTTAGATTAAGAAATACAGTTTAAATACTGATAATAATGAATAGTTAAATGTGATCCGGCACTTGCCTGTGTATTAAAAGAATAACTTAAGGCATGCCGGATCAACACTTTTATGCGGAAGACGAGAGGCAGACATGAGTATAAAATCAAGAATAACTGTAAAGGATGTGGCTATTGCTGCAGGGGTCTCAACAGCCACTGTTTCAAGAGTCATATCAGACAACCCAAGAATAAGTCAAGAAACCAAGGATAAGGTTCATAAGGTGATGGAGGCATTAAAATATGAGCCTAATGCCATTGCCAGGTCTCTTGCAAGCCAAAAAACCGGCATCATCGGAGTTATAATGCCGGTCAGAAGCACTGAAAATCTATTAAATCCTTTCTTCCCGGAAGCTTTAAGAGGAATTGTCCAAGGTGCTTCAAAATATGATTACGACATATTGCTTTCAACAAATTCAAAGGCCAAGGATGAGACCTCAGCCATTAAATCCTTCATAAGAGGTGGGAAGGTTGATGGGCTCATTTTGATGACAAGCAGTGAAAATGATCCAAACCTTATATATCTTATGGAGACGGATTTTCCATTCACTGTGATTGGCTCTGATTCAGGGTTTAAAATCAACACTGTTGATAATGACAATGTTAAAGCCGCCATAGATATCACCGAGCATATTATTAGAAGGGGTAAAAAGAACCTTTATTTTGCAGCGGGTGACAAAACCTTGAATGTTACAAAGGACAGACTCCTGGGATTTAAAAAGGCATTGGAGAAGCATGGGCTTCCCTATTCTGACAAAAGAGTATACACCGGAGATTTCAACGAGGAATCAGGTAAGAATATTGCAAACAAGCTTTTGGAGTTAAAGGTAAGACCCGATGCAGTTGTTGCAACAGATGATGTCATTGCCTTCGGACTTGCAAAGACAATGACTGATGCCGGGCTTAAAATCCCAGAGGATATAGCAATTGGTTCCTTTAACAACAGTATCCTGTCAAGATATTCAGAGTGCCAGCTGACCACTATAGACATCAATGCCTATGATCTTGGAGATAAGGCGGTAGAGCAGGTTTATGAAGCTATATCAACAGGTGCCAGAAATTTGAAGAAGATAATAAAGCATACACTCATAGAAAGACAATCTACAGCAGAGGTGTAGTATGAATAAACACGCAATTCATCATATATCTGATTTACCCTATGCATATCCCAAGGATGAAAACACTCTTGTAGTAAGGATTAGATGTGCCAGAGGAGACATGGAAAGGGTAAGTGTAGTTTATAAGGACAGATATGACTGGGTTAACAGGGGAAAAGCTAAGGAAATGGAGCTCATTTCAGAAACAGAGCTCTTCTCAGTATATGAAGCAGAATTACAAGTTCCAAGAAACCGCTACAGGTACTATTTTGAGCTTATTGATTCAGAAGGGAACACCATTTACTATGATGAAAGAGGCTTCAGGTTTGATGATGCCGGACCAAATGAAGTAAGGGCATTCCAGTTCCCATATATAGCTCCAAAAGATTTGTATTTGGGTAAGAAGACCCTTGAGGAAGCTGTTGTTTACCAGATTTTCCCGGATAGATTCTATAATGGTGATACTTCAAATGATCCCGAAGGTACTGCCAAATGGGGAGGAATTCCCGGAAGAATAGAAATGTTTGGTGGGGATATTAAGGGAATTACACAGAAAATCCCATATCTTAAAAAGCTTGGGATTAACTTAATTTATTTGACTCCAGTATTTTTATCCTCCTCCAATCATAAATACAACACTAAGGATTATTACCAGATTGACCCCCAGTTCGGAAATGTTGAGGATGCAAGGGAGCTGGTTTCAAAGTGCCATGACAATGGGATAAAGATTGTTTTTGATGCAGTGTTCAACCACACCGGTTCAGACTTTTTTGCCTTCAAGGACCTTCTTAAAAATCAAGAGGACAGCGAATACAAAAACTGGTATCATCCTGACTCATTCCCTGTTCTTACTATAACTTCCAACTACTATACCTTTGCAGACAGAATCTATACCATGCCAAAGCTTAGAACAGAAAATGAAGCAGTAAGAGAATATTTCTTTGAGGTAGGAAGGTATTGGATAAGGGAAATAGGAATAGACGGATGGAGACTGGATGTGTGTGACGAGGTAGACCACAGCTTCTGGCAGGGCTTTAAAAAAGCAATTGAAGAGGTTAATCCTGAAGCTATTCTGATTGGTGAAATCATGCATGAATCAAGTGCATTCTTAAAAGGGAACGAGCTGGATTCAATAATGAACTATCCTTTTAAAAATGCAATGACGGAATATTTTGCGAAAAGAATCATGAATAAAACAGAATTCATGGACACTCTTTCTGATAACAGAAATCTATATACAGATATAATCAACAGACAGCTATGGAATCTATTGGATTCTCATGATACCTCAAGATTTTTAACAGAGAGCAGGGGTGAAGTTGCAAGGCTTAAGCTTGCCATGGCCTTCCAGTTCACATATATCGGCACCCCATATATCTATTATGGAGATGAGATTGGCTTGGATGGGGGACATGACCCATATTGCAGAAGGTGTATGATCTGGGATGAAGAGGATATGGACTTGGACCTTTTAGACCATGTCAAAAACCTAATTTCCTTCAGAAAATCCAGTGAGGCACTTAAGTATGGGAAATTCAGGGAATTGTCGAAGGACAGCTTCTGTATAGTTACAGAAAGGACCTTCGGGGCTGAATCGATAATTTCAGTTTTCAACAATAGTGATTACGACAGGGAAATACTGCTCCCTGAGGGAGAATATACTGAGGTGACTCCTTCAGGAATTTATAAAACTGCTGGCAAGGAAGTAAAAAAACAACAAATACCATTAAAGCCAATGACCTATAGAATATTCAGGAGTATCAACAATGATTAAAAAACTCCTTACCTTGATTTTAGCTTCTACAATTATATTTACTGCTTGTCAGCCTGGTACTGCAAATTCAGGTAATACAAAAGCAACCTCCAACTCTGCCCCAGTATTTGAAAAGACATCCACTGAGGATATGTTTTCCTGGAGAAATGCCACGGTCTATTTTGCAATAACTGATAGATTCAACAATGGAAACAAAGCTAATGATGAAAGCTATGGAAGAAAGACTGTAGATGCCAAGGGTATGAATACAGGAACCTTCAATGGTGGTGACTTTAAAGGTATAACAGACAAGCTGAAGGAAGGTTATTTCAAGAAAATTGGTATAAATGCATTATGGATTTCTGCTCCTTATGAGCAAATTCATGGATTTGTAGGCGGTGGTTCAAAGGGAGATTTTGCCCATTATGGTTTCCATGGATACTATGCCTTAGATTGGACTATGATGGATGCAAATTTTGGAACAACCGATGAATTCAGAGAAATGGTTGATTTGGCACACTCTCAAGGTATCAGGATAATACTCGATGTAGTTATGAATCATACAGGATATAACACAGTTAAGGATATGGCAGAGTTTAACTTTGGAAAGCTGAACGGCATTGATGGAAACTGGGAGCCAGGTGCAGATGAAAGGTTTGATGCTTATCATGATAAGATTGACTATGCTGATGAGGCTTCCTGGGCTGCCTGGTGGGGCAAGGATTGGATAAGAGCGGGTCTGCCTGGTTATGACCGTGGTGGCTCTGATGACTATACCATGTCGCTTGCCGGTCTTCCTGATATTAAAACAGAAAGCACTGAAAAAACAGAGATACCAGAGGTTTTAAAAACAAAATGGTCTAAGGAAACACCGCAAAGCTTTAAGGATTATGGGTTTCCCGCCATGGAAGGTTTGAGACAAAACCTGGGTGTTCCTCCAGCAGAGTACTTGACTAAATGGCTTTCAGCTTGGGTCAGGGAATTTGGAATTGACGGCTTCAGAATTGATACTGCAAAGCATGTCAGAATGCCGGTATGGAAGCATCTTAAAGAAAGTGCATCAATTGCACTGACAGAATGGAGAAAAGCTAACCCTACAAGCCCATCTGCAAAATGGACAGATGATTTCTTCATGGTTGGAGAAGCTTGGGGACAGGGCACTGAAAGAAATGCATACTACGATAACGGCTTTGATGCCATGATTAACTTCACCTTCCAGGGTAACAACGGCTATAACGGACCTGCCTATAAAAAAGAAACCATGTCCAGTATATTCAAAAACTACTCTGAAAAGCTTGATTCCCAAGGAATGAATGTGTTGTCATATATTTCAAGCCATGACACCTACTTATTCAACAGGAAAGGACTTAAGGATGCACTGACATACCAGCTTTTGCTTCCGGGAGGAGTTCAGATATTCTATGGTGATGAAACTGCAAGAAACTTCACCACAGGAAGCTCTGACCCCATAATGGGAACGAGATCCTTCATGAATTGGGATAGTATAAATCAGGATATTCTAAGCCATTTTGAAAAGCTGTCAGGCTTCAGAAACAGAAACCTTGCGGTTGGGAAGGGTAAACATACTGAGCTTACTAAAGAACCCTTAAGCTTTATTAGAGAAACAGAACAGGACGGAGTAAAAAACACTGTAATGGTGCTTCTTGATCAAAAAAGTGAAGCAGAAGTAGATGTATCAAAAGCTTTCAAGGATGGGGCAACAATAAGAGATGCTTACACAATGGTCACTTATACTGCTGAATCCGGTAAAATAACCATTAAGCCAGACCCTTCAGGTATTGTACTCTTAGAGGAGCTAACAAAGTAAAAATTTTACACAAAGTACATTAACAGTTGGATTTATTTCAACAATGAAAAAGGATCGGAGCAATCAGCCCGATCCTTAACTATTTTCATTTTACTGAATTGACTTTTTATCCACAATTTCTGTTTTTTCTGATACAAGCCTCTCACCAAGGAATTCACGGGTAATTACAATCAGCTTATCCTCACCTGGAAGCTCTAAATACTTTTTAACTGTTTTAGTCTCCATTATAGTGACTGGCTTTTCTGGAACTATTGGAGCTGCGACTTCCGTTGGAATTTCAGGAACAATTGTAGGTGTAACCTCAACAGGTTTTTCTGTTTCCATGGGTTCAAAATCCGGATCCTGATCCAAGGATAAGTCTTCCCATTCCGGCTCTGCAGGTTTAGTATCCACTGCAACCTTAGCTGGAACTACAATATTTCCATTTTCATTTACAGGAAGCGGTTCAAAAACAGAGGTTTGTGATGATGCCATTACTTTATCTGTAAAATCTGCAGTATCATTGAATTCTGGTCCCTTTTCATCCTGTACATATTTCTCATCATCTCTTTCCTCAACATAATCGTCGGGATCGACATAATTACTTTTAACCCTTGCTTTAGGAACATAATCCGGAAGCTTTGAGGCTCTTCCGATATCTATCATTGCAAGAATGGATACAACAGTCGCAATTAAAGATGCTGTCATAATACCAATTCTTAAAGGAGTCAGGCTGATTTGTGAGTAATTGGTCATACCCTTTAAAAACTTCTGAAGTATGCTTAAAGCTATCAAAGTAGCACCGATTGATACCAGAATAATAAGTAGGTATGTCAGTATACCTGGTATGTTGTTTCTTTTCATGTAGCTGTTTTTAATTAACAGACTTATTAATATAACCAATGGAATAAGGACCATGAATCCTGCAATCAACACAGTTAAATGTGCTTGATTAAGTCTTACTCCCATAAATGGAGTAGTAAAAGGTCCTATGTTATAAAATCTTTCTAAAACACCATCCCTGGCATCCATGAGAACCAGAAAAAGGTTATAACCAGCTGCTCCTAATGCTATTAAAAACAGGATTATGAGGAAGGTGGTTTTAGCTGCTGCGTTTTCAAGAAGTTCTATTCTTTTTTCAGTTTCATGATTCATTCTATGGATCCTCCAATGGCTTTTCTAAAAAGTCTTACAAATAGTATTCTAACATAAGAATTGTGCCAATTGGTTGCTATATTAACAGTTTGATTCAACTAATTTCTGTAGTTGTCCCTATCTATTTTCTCAGGATCCTGAACCTTTTCGTATTTTTCACTTTGTTTGTCACCTTGGTATGCAGGATTGTAGTATTGGTAGTTTAAATCCCCTTTATTTTCACCATCCACAGCAGTCATGCCTGCTTTAGGAATAGGCTGATAATTTTTTTCAGGTCTTTTTACCCTGTCTTGATTCAATGTGGTGGCAGTGACAATTGCTGCAATAGAAGCAATCAAAGTCCCTAAAGTTGTAAACAGGTTAACATTAAACTGAATGTTATTCCTCATTGATATTAAAGAGAAAGCTGCAGATAAGCCAAGAACTACGTAAACCCCTCTTGTTATGAACTTTCCTGAAGAATACTTGAAAAGTTTTCTGACCAGAAGGAACAAAAATAATAATCCAAAGAAAACTATAAAGCCTCCTACTACAAATAAAGTGGATTGGATAAATGCAGGGTCAATTTGACGTGCAGATGCACCTAACTCAGGCATTGTTTCAAGCTGAGCTTTAATCTTGGAGGTATCACTGAGATTCAGATAAAATTCTGACACTCCAAAGAATAAATTACTCAACTCAATTACTATCAATACTATGGTTGAAATCTTAAAAATTGTTGCTGTCTGGCTTCGTTCATTGTTCATTTGATATCCTCCGATTATTCGTATTACTTGAAATATACCAGTTCAGTATTAAGCCAGGATTAATTGATTATAGATTAGCTGGATTTTAAATCGCTAAAATCTATTAATATTTTAATTGTGAAGAGAAGTCAGTAAAGATATTTTGACCTTTGTTACCAATAATTGTCCGCTCACTATGATATTTATGGAGTACAGTATAAAAATTTTGAGAGGTGTAATTATGTTTGGCAAGAAAAATCAAATGGGGGCATACGAGCCTGAACAAGATCCAAAACAAAGGAAGAAAGGCAAAAAATTATTTATTATTTTAGGAATTATAGGGGTGCTTTTTGTAGCTGGAGCTTTGGGTAGTAAAAGTGATAATAAGACTTCATCTAATAGTGTGGACTCAACTAAAACAGAAACAAAAACAGTCACTAATACAACATCTGGTGAAAAAACCACAACATCAGCGATAACTACAACTCAAACAACTACACCCACAACAGCTGCAGTTACAACCACAGCTAAGACAACTGCAGCAGCTACTGTAGCAAAGGTACAGAAAATAAAGTCCGGAAACTATAAGATAGGAGCTGATTTACCTGCAGGGGAATATAAGATTATAGCTGATAGCGGCTTCTCATATATGGAAGTTTCAAAAGACAGTTCGGGTACTCTTGACTCAATTATTGCAAATGACAATGTAACTACCTTTACGTATATTACTGTAGAAGAAGGGCAATATCTGACTATTAAGTATGGACATGCCTTAAAAATGGAAGATGTCACTCCTTATGAACCTAAAGAAGGGTTATACAAGGATGGAATGTATAAAGTTGGATTTGACGTCCCCGCAGGGGAGTATAATGTGATTGGTGACGGAAATTTTGCTTATGTAGAAGTTTCATCTGATAGTTATCATGGATTGGAATCAATAATAACCAATGATATCCTGGATGGAAACAAACATATTACTGTGGAAGATGGACAATATTTAACTTTAAAAGGGGCTTCCTTTAAAAGATAGAGGTAGGCTTAACTCTAATAAGATGCTTTAATTAACTGGAAAAAATCGTAGAAAACAGCAGAGAGCCGGGAACGGCTCTCTTACTACGTTTAGAACTAAATAGTTAATATATAGTTAAATAACAGTTAAAATGTAAAAAACTAGGTTCCCAAACTTGGAAACCTAGCATTGGTGCGGCTGAGAAGATTCGAACTCCCGACCAAACGGTTCAATAAAATTGGCTACTGCAAATCTCTGTAAGTCTCTAAATCATTGGTACAAGCCACTTTATAAATTTGTAAATCTCTGTTAATCTCTGTAGTTAGTTATTTTTATCTAAAACTAATTAACTAAATTTTATTTTGTGATTTTCAGCATAGCCTTCTTAAAACTATCTTTCTTCGCGTGGGTATAAACATCTTCTGTAATTTTAGATCCTCTTCTATGTCCTACCATTTTTTGGACTAAATCTAATGGAATTTCATTTTCTGAAAGGTCAGTTATAAATGTATGTCTAGCAGTATGTATCTTCCTGTATGGGATTTTAAGTTCGTTAAGAATTTTCTTCCAAAATTTTCTGATATTTGCTACATCTATTGGGGTTCCGTAGGGAGTTGTAATTAAGAGATTATAGATATTTTTATAGTCATCTCCTAGGATTTCAATTAGTCTAAGCCTTTCTGCTTTGAGTTTCTTAATTAGGAATGCAGTTTCTTTGCTGTAATACAGAGTTCTTATAGATGTCTCGGTTTTGGGGTCATCAAGCTTCTTAACATATTTATCCAAATCAAAATCTTTATATCTAGAAAGAGTGTTTCTTATAGTTATTTCATCCTTACCAATATCTCTAATAGTTAAGCCCAGGACTTCACCAATTCGCATACCAAAATTAAACATAAAGTATATCGCTGCACCGTACATTAGATTTTCTTTAATGGATTTATCTATAATTGATTCCTTCTCAGTAGTAGTAAAAACGTCTATCTCTACTTTTTCTTTATAATACTTCTGTTTAACTTGATTAGGAATGGTGACATTTAAACTAGGATTTTTAAGCACCATGTCATTAAGATAGCAATAGTCAAAGAATCTCTTTAAAAGCTTATGTAAATTTTGAATTTGCGAATATGATTTACCGGATTTAGCGAGTTCTGCATAGTAGCTTTGAATATCTGTTCCCTTAACTTCTAATACTCTTTTAAATGCAAATGGAGCTGTTTTAATATAGTTGTCGTAGATGCCTCTGTAACGTTCATAGGAGCTACCTTTAATCCCTGAGACTTTAACTACATTATCAAGCCACTTGAGGCATTCAGATGCCATAGAGTAGGATTTAGTGATATGTTTCTTAGCAAAATAAAGATCTCTTTTATTCTCTGCATCAGATTTGTTTTTACCGTAGAACCTTTTATATTTAATACTTCCATCAGGATTAATTCCTACATTCTCATATAACTGATAATATTTTATGCCATTAATAGTTACATTAGTTTTTACAGCCATGACTTTATCCCTTTGCTATTTTGATACTTTCCCTGTATTCTGAAGCATCCGGTTCTTCTATAAAATCAAAAGTTAGGTCCTTATATTCACTCAAAGCTTCTTTAATTTCGCTTAAAGGAACTCTAAAATACTCTTTTCTGTTGTTAATTAAATTCAACCTATTCTTAGAAAACTTATTATGGAGTGCAGTCTCAAGTTCATATGCTTGATAACTAAAAACTAAAGCATGAACATCAAATTTAAATGGAACTGATGCATTGCTTAGCTCATTAATTCTTTCCTCAGGGTCTAGCCTTCTAGTTACTCCTATCTTATAAATATCATTGCCAAATGCACCAATATTTGAAATAACATAGACATATCCTGCTCCGAGGTTTTCTATTCTATAGTCAAGATCTTCTTGTTCGTCTTGGAAGGCATCAATACTTTCTCTTAATTTATCCATTTCAGCCAGAATGGATATCTTCTCAGCGTCAGAAGCGGTAATTAACTTTAATTCTAACTCTGCTTTTAAATTTTCAAGATGAGTTAGTTCTTTTTCTATTGCTTTTTTCTTCCTAGCAATTTCTATTTGGACTTTCTTCTCTTCTTTTTCTCTCTCTTTTTGCTCTCTTAAAATTTCTTTCTCAGTTTGCTTTTGCTCTTCATATTTAAAAGCTAATTCAAGTTCTTTCAGCTTGAGATCCAAATATGATTTATTAATATAAGACAGATTATTGAAAGTGATTTTATTGATCTCTTCAAAGGATTTCTTAATTCTCTCCTTAACCGCATCATATGTCGAATAAGTGACTTTGTTAATTGCTGCTTCACATTCAGTATTAAACGCTCGTAACATCAATTTAGCTTCATTTTTGAGCATGGTTAAGCCCTTTGATTTACTTCCATTGAATGTAAAGTCTTTGCTTACATAGTAAGCTTCTCCTCTCGTGATTGATTTCTTCTGTTCCAATCTAACTTGATTAAGTAGTTCAGATAATTCAACAGAGCTCATAGCATTATACTTTGGAGTATACAAGCCGAATTGTTCGAAGGTATTATCGATAATAGATGATAAGATGCCTTTTTTCTCTGGTCCAGTATTTCCATTATCACTTGATTTGGGCTTTAGTAGTTCATTACCTATATCTGCTACTTTATCTACAACTAATTTCTTGAAAAAACTCATATAATTCTCCTTGGATATAAATGTGGTATTTAAACATTAATAAATTGGTCGGACAATATTTACAACCTAAATTTTCATATTGCAATTCAAAAATAGCCCATGTAATATAAAAGTACACTTAAAAACGAACAATTGTTCGAATGACAAAGGGGGCTATTATGACAGAATTACAAGAACAATACACTGAAAAGATGAAAGAATTCTTTACTTATCTATCGAATTTACAGCTTCATCAATATAAAGAGCAATTGCCGCTCTTGCAACCTCCATTAAATGAATCATGCCGACCTGGTCAATGTCAGAGACCGACTTAATATTTGTAGAGATAATGAGTGTATCTATTGCATCTTTCAAGCCCCGAAAGGAATCTGCAGAGGATACACTTTTATTAATTTTAGTATCATCCCATCCCATTAGTTGTGATGCTGGTATCCCTAAAACTTGAGATAATTTAGATATCACACCTCTTCCCATGTTTTCGATATTTCCGGATTCGTATCTTGCGATTGTTGGACCAGAAACTCCAACTAGCTTACCGAGCTCAACCTGTGTGTATCCTAAGTCTTTTCTTTTCTTTTTTATTAAATCCTTTACTTCCATAATTGTTTCTCCTTTATAACTTGATAATATTTTATTTTTTACGTATATGCAAATTAATTTTCAAAAACGTATTGACAGGTTAGCCCACGAATACTATCATAAAAGTACGTAAACGCACGAAAAAAAATTAGGAGGATGAATGATGTTTGATAAGGAAGAACTGGAGATTCTGCTCATAAAGAAGCATGTAAAGAAGGAAGATTTAGCCCAGTATCTAGGGATAAACCTCGTTACTCTGTATCGGAAGATAAACGGTGAAACAGAGTGGAAACGAAACGAAATGATTAAGACGGCTGAGTTCCTTGGCGAGAGTGATTTGAGTTTTATTTTTTTTAAGAAATAAAGTGCGTAAACGCACGATTGAAAGGAGGTTCAAATGAAAGATTTTGATATGGAGGTGTTAGCTAGAAAAGTTTCACTTACTAGAGAAGAAGCTGCATTCTTTGCCGGAGTAGGGAGAGATACGCTGACGAAATACATCAAAAGAGATGAAATCCCACACTTCTATGTTGGGAGAGATTTAAGAGTAAGTAGAAGTGGATTAGAGGCTTGGATTGAGACATGTGCTGTAGAGCGAAGAGAAATTTAAAGGAGGAACAAAATGATCGTAAAAGTAAAGTATGCAAACAGAAACGAGTTTTCACCAGATAGGAACCCTCTTGAATTGACAGGAGAGTTTAGAGGAGTAGATAACGAAATATTGGTTATTTCTACAGAAAGTGGACTTAGGTGCATTAATGCAACAGACATTTTAACTATGGAAGAGGTACAAACTAAAAAATCAGAATACGGACACGGAAAAAACATTACTGATATTTCTGTTGGTGAATCAAATGACACCCCATTACAAGTATTTGGACAAGCAATGACAAAAGGTCCTGAAATTGATGGCGAGCAAACAACTGAATTTAAACCGATAGTTACAGAAGATAAAGAAGTTGCAACACTAAAAAACAGTGAAGCTCCCCAGGTGCAAGCTGAGGAGCAGGGTACATACAATATTATTTCTGGAAAACATCTAATCAAAGTGAAGGTAATAAGTGTCGAAAACGCACCTATAAATCCTAAATATCCTTTTTATGTTATTTCAGGGAACACATTATATGCACATGAGTTTGGTAAAACTACTTTTCTACCGGTTCAAGAGGCATTACAAAAATATATTCGCCAGATCTCTCACCTTTGATAATGGCACCGTTAGTGCGCACAACCTTGGTTCCGTCGATATCTGTATACGACTCAACTATTAATCCATTTGGATATACAGTTCTGTACCAAGGGCCGTCTCCGCCTAATCGGATGATGTTCTCTTGAGAGATTTCGCCTTTAGACTCATAGACAACGTTCATTTCGTGGTAATTAAGAAATGCACCTTTTCTATCGGTGATTCTATATTCTTTTAAATCCATAAATTCACCTCCTTTCGTACTTACTCAGCTCTGCAAAGCCTGTACTTAAGGATATCAAGGAACAACATACTAAATCAAATAAAAAGGAGAAACTATGAATGAATTAATTAAAATTTCAACTAATGAGCAAATGG